>JAHDGP010000165.1:0-1255 GCA_020627525.1 Bacteroidota bacterium | reverse complement strand
ATAAATAATGAAAGATTTGTAAAACATCAAGACTTTGTAAACAGCCTAAATTCCAACCTTCAAATAAAAGTAGCAACTTGGTGTTTGAACAATTGTTTTACCATCAGCCAACTTTCTGAGCTAGATGTTCAAGTTGTTTTCTATTCAGATTTGTTAATCAATCCTAAAAAGGAGCTATCTAACATTGTAAACAAACTCAATCTGATTGACTTCCCTTTAAATACAATAAATTTTAGAAAACCAAGTCAAACCAATGTTGGCGATGAGTTAATAAATAATCCAGAAAAGCAACTGAATAAAAATTTCAACGAAATAGATAAAAAATCACAAGATTGTATTCAAAAAATATTCGATCATTTTGATTTCAAACTCTACAATGCATATTCACCCTTACCAAATAAAAGGATGTTGGGACTTTCAGATTTAACCTAAAAATATATCTGTTTGCATTTTATTACAATAGTTTAATCTACTCTATTTATGTCTCAGCCTGACAGCTTTGCTGTCAGGCTGAGAACGTAGCTAGATTTTCTGCCTAAAATCTTTCCCAAAATTATTATTACACACACACATATGTATAATTCAAACAAGCCTTTTGATTTATAAATATGCACAACAAAGCTTATTACTAACCAATACTTTATAAACAACTATAAGTAATTATATTTAAAACATCCAAACATCATTTACAAATAACATAAAAATCAAATTTTTAAATATAAATAATACAATTAACTGTTTACCAACAATTTTTAATTCGAATTTGAATTTAATCCATATACATTTACATATTTAAAATCAAAAAAATCAAAAAAATCTGCACGCCTATATTTACTTTCTACTATTTCTAAGACAAATATTTTTAACAATATATTTTTGAATAATTTTAATCAAGACCTTATATGCAGAGTTATAAATTCCAAATCGCTTATTAGGCATAAATAACTGTATACTTACAATTGATATACTAACCCTTTACATGGTCCTATCATATGCAAATTACAATTCGCAAAATCATAATCATTTACTAATCAATATTTATAAATATTTTCATTAATGTATATTGCAAATAAAACACATTACGCAATAAAATATGTTTCAAAAATTTCGATTTTTTTTTCAGAAAAATTAATTCACAAAAATTTAAGTAGTTTTTTTAAAATTAAAACCATACATATAAAATATATTTTAAATAAGAATTTTTAAAGTACAATTTCTAAAGTAAGCCACTTTTAGAAGCTTGGTAAAACCAATT
>JAHDGP010000164.1 GCA_020627525.1 Bacteroidota bacterium | reverse complement strand
AATTATGAATTTATGAATTATGAATTTATGAATTATGAATTTATGAATTATGAATAAAAAAAGAGTATCCATTCTGGATACTCTTTTTTTGTAATTCTAAACAAATTTCGTACTAGTTCTGTACAACAATAGATTTATTTATTTTCTTACCATTTATATCTAAACTCAATAAATACAGTCCCGTTTGTAACATTGACGTATTGATAGATTCATTTACTTGTTTTTTACTTCCAAAATCGAAGCTGCCTACTTTTTTACCATTCAAATCAAAAATTTCATAACTGACATTTGACGTTTCAGCCAGTTCCATTTTTAATTGAATAAAGGTTGTTGCAGGATTTGGATAAATAGCAAGCTGCTCAACAAGTTCAATATCATTGATGCCCATAACAAAATTCTGCGTAGTAAATGTCAATTCTAAAGAACATCCATTGACATCACTGATTTCAACAGAATAATTAGTATTTGAAATAAGCCCAGTAATGAGCCCCTGCTCTGTAGTAATAATTTCATTCCCATCAGCATCTTTCCAAGTAAAGCTAAATGGTCCTTCTCCTCCAATTGTGGTGGCAGTCGCATCTGTATTTGTTGCCACAACATTTCCATTAAAGTCGCAGGTTATCTCTACATCATTGCAAGCCTCAAGAGTGGTTGTTTCATCAATCGTCGCAACCAGGCAAACGGTATAGTCTCCTTCCGAATCGTAGGTATGAACAGGGTTGGCATCTTCACTTGTATTTTCATCACCGAAGTCCCAAGTGTAGGAGGCTATTGCTCCATCCGAACTAGTTGTAAAGTTGACTGTAAAGTTTGATACTTCGGAACTAAAATCAACAGTGGTTGCAGCTCCTATTGTTATTTGTGTGCATTCTTCTAAAATTTCATTTCCTGTATCTGCTGTTAAACAGACTTCATAAGTTCCAGGAGTTGGAAAAGTATAAGATACAAAAGCACCTTCTTCCGTATTTCCATTGCCAAAGTCCCAAGTATAGGACTGCACAAAACCATTGCTCGTTGCTGTTCCTGTAAAGGTCGCTCCATTCAATGAAGTTACTGTTTCAATTTCGGTAGCCGGGTCTGGAAGCTCTCCCAATATCGCTTCAATTACAGGCACCACTTCATTTAGTTCTGACCAGCTCACAACATCATTCAATCTAATAAAAGAAGAATTATCTGCATGGTAATAGTTGCAAAAAACCATCGTCAATGAACCATCGGAAGGATCGTTTGCTGAAATGAAATATTTTCCAGGCGTAAGATTCACAGGCTCCAACATTGGAAAAACGTAATAGCTAAATGTATTTCCTGATGGTCCAACATCAACTGTATTTGTTGCAATTGGTTGTGCATCAATTCCAGATTCATCATTGAAGGCATATACATTTACTGAAATATTTCCTGTCGGAGCATTTAGCAACAAAGACACTGAATCTAATACTGAAAATTCGTCAAACTCTAGTACAACGCCATACTCTCCAGTTGGAGATACATCATTGTTCACCTCATCATCTGGTGTTGAATAGAATGCCTCAAAATCTGACAACAAAGCTGGTTCTGTATAGGTATGGTAAAAAGCGTGTCTCCCAATTCTTTTTTCGGTTATTTCGAATAAATATCTTTCTGAAGTATTATTCTCCAAATTTTCATCACTGTCTTGCTCTATTTTATATTGAATGGAATAAACACCAATATGATCGGGTAAAAACGATTCATTTAACTCTAGAAAAGATTCTGAAAAAGGCTCATATGGCCCTGCAAAAGTTGCTGACTTTTCCCAAACTGGTTCATAGGACAATTCAGCCTCAGTTGTCGCATTTAACAGTGCATCAATGCCACCGGTAAGTTCTTCGATGGTGATTGAAAATTTGACACTTTCAATTTCCTGTCCACTTATATTGTTGATAGGTGCTACAAATGGACCAATTGGTTTTACTTGATCTAATAACAACAAGCCATAATCTACAGGAGGATCAATAGATTGAGTATTCAAGACAACATCTATCGAGTTGCCTGGGTCAATAATTTGTATATCATCAATTAAGAGTAAAAACTTATCTGTTGAATATAAATGAAAAGCTATGTAAATTGTTTCACCAGCATAATCATTAAGATTAACGCTGTGTTTTGTCCAAACTTCTTTTTCATTAATTATATTTTTAACTCGGTCTTCGGTGGTCAAACTGGTTAAAGTGGCTTCATCATTTCCGGCTGTTGTAATATAAACTTCAAAAGATTCTTTAAACTCAGCGTCTTGGCTTTTGGACTCCCAGGTTAATACCAAACCTGATGTTGGAATTTCGATTCCAGGCGAACACAACCAGTCATCTGCTTTAGGAGTTGCTGTAGTTTCAAAAAATGATCCAGCAATAGCTACTCCACCACTAATGTCGCTTTCATCCAACTTAGTAGATTCTATCAAAGAAAAACCGACATTGGGCTCTGGAAAATATTGCGTTAATTGATCCTCATTTAAATTTAATCCATCTACGTCATATTGTACCCATCCATCAGGAAACTCGTATATGCCGTCTTGAATTTCATTGTAGCTATCAAAATCATCAAAATTCATTTCGTAAATCGTTTCTTGTGCTTGACAAAATGAAACTGTAATTAATAGCAAAATTAAAAAAGGATATACAAGCTTTTTATCCGTTTTTGACATGTTATTTTTCATAATTGATCTCAATAATTATTAAATTGGTGACGAAGTAGATCAAAATTAAGATTATATTTTTAGAATCTGCAATACTAACTGTATCCTGTTGTAATATTACACTGATTTAAGTAGGTAAACATAAATAATCGACACACTTTTGATGGGTTCTTTTTCCAATCTACTTCGTCGAAAAAAATACCCTAGATCAAAAGTGACGGACATTTATGCTTACCTACTTACTTGATTACTTATGTACAAGTGCTTAAAAAATTAATTTCTAATCATCAATTTTTTAGTAACGGTCTTTGTGCCATATTGCAGGTTTACGAAATAGATGCCTGTTTCTAAATTATTTAAATGAAATTGAATAACTTCATTGGTGTTTTCTACATACCTTTCCTCAATAGATTGTCCTTGAATATTGAAAATGCTTATGGATTTTATATCGTCCGCATTTCCATTTAACTCAATTGAAAAACTGCCACTTGAAGGGTTCGGGAAAATGTTCCAATTTGGAACCATCTCAACAGGTATTTTATTGGCAAAATTATTTTCGTCTTCAAGCTCCTCAAGCTCAGCTTCATCTTTGGTAGGACGATCTTGTCCACAAGTCCAGCTATTTGTTGGAGTACCTAAACCGTAAGCAGTTGCACAATCCAATACGTCCGAATTTTTACAATATAAAGTACCATCTTCAAAGTATAATATTGTATTTAAATCTGTTGTGATAAGAATAAATGCATAAGGACCTAGATCGTATTCGTATACGTTCGTTCCGTCGCAATCGCTGATATTCACCAAATCATTTAACCATAAATATTCTTCGAAAAGCTCATTCGTTGGACTCGGAGGGTTCGGTGGGTTTGGAGTCGTGCCCCCACAAGCCCAAGTTTCTGTTGGGTTGGTTAATCCATAAGCAATCAAACAATCAAGATTTTCTGAATTAGAGCAATAAGGAGTGCCATCTTCATAATACAAGGTGCCGCTTTCAGTTGTTTGTATAAATACAAATGCATAAGGACCTAAATCGTATTCCGATACCGTTGTGCCATCACAATTTGCTTGATCCACAATATCATTTAGCCAAGAATAACTTGTGAAAATTTCGTTTTCATTTTCTTCAATAAGATCGTCAATGTTTATGGTTTCAATTACTTCACTTGTTACGATATCAAAACAAAATGAAACTCCTGTTGGTGGCAATGGACCTGAAAGAACGCACAGCAAGGAACCATCACAATTGTAGAAGAATGTGCCCGCATCAGGAGCGATGCTAACAAATCCAAACAGGGTTTTTCCATTGTATTTATGTATGTTTATTGTAGAATAAAAGGCTTCTTGATCTAATAGCGTTTGTATCCACGGTAAATCGGTGATGTTTTCATACCCACAATATCCACTCTCTTCAGGAGGGGTTATTTGTCCGCAAGTCCAAGAAGCGGTTGGCGTGACTAAACCATATCCAGTTGCACAATCTAAATTGATTCCATCTTTACAGTAGAAGGTGCCATCTTCAAAATACAAAGTTGTTTCAGTAGCAGTAGTTACGAGAATAAATGCATAGCTTCCTAAATCGAACTCTTCAATTGTCGTTCCTTCGCAATCGTTTTGGTCTACTATGTTGTTTAACCAAGGGTAAGTATCAAAAAGCGGGTCGTTTTCAACGGGAGGGTTTGGTGGTGTTATTGTATCATCACATTCCCAAGTAAAATCAGGATTGCTTAAGCCATATGCTTCCCTACAAGAGAAGTTGGTTCCATCTGTACAGTACAATGTTCCGTCATTCAAAAACATTTGGGCATTTCCGTTACCTAAATTTATATATACAAATGCATAACCACCTTTGTCATAATATTCAATTGATTGACCTGTGCAATTATCTGTGTCTACTATATTATTTATCCAAGGTAGATTAGTGAATAATGAGATTTCATTTGTTGGCGAAGCTTCTTCTATACAAGTAATTATAATGGTTTGATCTACAGTAGTACAAGACGAAGCAAATGGTGCTGACACAAAATCAAAGTTTACTTTTTGTCCGTCGTTATGATCGAATTCAATTCCTTCACCATAGTATGGATCGTAAATAGTGCCATCTTCCATTTCAATTAAGAAGTACTGTTGGTTGTTGCAATTTTCAAAATAGATTGTTCCTGTATTTTTAGAACAATCGGGAGTTCCAGTAACAGGAGGTTCTACATTTCCATCATCACAACCGTTCATTATGATTCCAAAAGTTGCATTTATGTTTGAACTAAGGGGTGGTTGTGGACCTATTGGACCTTGATTACAACCAATTACTGAAACGCAATCTGAAAAGAAAGTACCTTGTAAGGTTACCAATGAATTGGTAGTGTAGGTTGTTTCGAAACTCTCAATGAAAGTATTGGTACATACTTCAAGACAATAATCAGAAATATTATCATAAAATTTTTCATCGACTACCACGCCATTTACAATCCATTGAAGTGAAGCACTAAAGTCGCAGTAATGGCAACTAAAGTCAAAATCTGGAAATATGTTATCGGTTAATTTTATAGTATCATTTGGACAAGCAGTATATATTCGATCTGCTAAATAATAATTGTATGCATCAGCAAAATATTCTAAAGTAATTGTATCATTGTTTGGATTTTGATCAATCAAGTTTCCTGGCAAAACAGTCCAAGCTTTTAGCTCATAATCTTCATTTACATCAAAATCATAAGTTCCAATTTCAATGTAATATTGACCGTCTTGAGGGTCAGGGCTTGGGTTTGTAACAGTGTGAGGGCTTTGTAAAATGCCATTTACCGACCAATGAATTTCATAACTATTTAACTCAGCATTGCTGTAGTTATTAATATGAACAACAACTGGTTTGTCATTTGCTGTTTGAATTGGAAGGGTAGGAGCAGTGAAAGAACGCAGGTCTAAATCATATTCGGCAAAGATGGGTTGTAGAACCCTTGTTAATGTATCATTTGCTGTATTTGTATCAATAGAGTCATTTGGAGCAGTAGTCCAAGCTCTGATTGTGTAAGGTGTGTTTGTTTCAAAATAATAGGTAGCAATTTCGGCGTTTAAAATATTTTCTGGAGCGACAGAAGGACCCGTATAATTGTGGGTGTTTTGTACAACACCATTGACTTCAAATACAATATCTGTATTTTCTAAATAACCAGGACCATTGTTTTTAAATCCAACTAAAATTGATTGATCTCCCTCAGCATATAAACTGGAAGGGTACATATATTCTGCTTGTAAGTCAACCGTTGTATCGCATTCTTTTATTTCTATAAGTACATAGTAAATAGTGGAAGTGCCATTGAAATAGTAATCAACCGAATATAAAGTATTGGTATAAACGCTGAATGATTTGTTGTGGCAATTGTCACAAACTTTTACGCCATCTTGATAAATATCATAGCTAAAATTGTAATAATCATAAATGGATGGAGGGGGAGAACCAGGTCCTCCAGGTGGAGACTGTGGAGGTGGAGGAACAGAGGTCTGCGTCATTTTAAACTCCTCGCCAGGACATACTTCAAAGGTTAAAGGACATTCTGGGTCAAGACCAACTGAACAGTCTTGTGCCATTGCGTTCAAACTGTTCATCAAAAACAAGCAGCTAATGAAAATAAACTGGAATATATAGGTATTTCTTTTTTGCATTTTAAAAATTTGATAGTGTGTAATATATGGTAAATGAATATACTCCTTCGTAATATCAATAGAGATGACATCAATCGAATTTGTACATTACTGTAAAAGAAGAATTTTAAAAATGATTTTTTCTTGGACGTTAATTTGTGGCACTGACACAAGAAAAATCAGAATTATAAATAATTCTAAAAACAGTTGTTTCAAAGTTGATTGTAAAACATTCTAATGAAGAACGATTAAAACAATATCAGTATTAATGTAATACTGAAAGCATAACTAAAAAGGAAACTTGTTTGTGAGATTCACGCATTTAGCAGAAAGCAAACAAGGAAAAGCTCAAAGCTGGTGGGGCGGCGTTGCCGCATTCACAACAAAAGTAAATTATAATTGTTATTACATGCAAATATTTTTTTACAAAAAATGAAGTTTTACAAAAATATTGCATCAATTTGATAGGATATTGTTTAATCTTTATCTAATTGTTGAATTGAGATAGTTGCTTCTTTTTTAAAAGAATGGTGGAGAGTTAGAAACTAAGTAAACAGATCTTCATCTCGAATCAGGAGAAGAATAGCGGAGTGGGGAATGATCAGGTATTTTTCATTATTAAAATGAATTTCATGAGTACTACTTTGTAAGTAAACAGCAAGGTCCCCCTCACTTGCTTGGAGAGGGACATATTTTGCTTCTTTGTTTTCTTTCCAAAAATCGTCTTCTGAAAAAGATGGAACGGCATAGCCTGGACCAACTTTCAGAACATAACCTTGATGGATGCTTTCTTTTTCTTTTACACCAGGAGGTAAAAATAAACCGCTGTTCGTTTTTGAGTTTACTTTTTTGGGTTTGATTAGAACACGATCTCCAACAATAATAAACTTCGCTAAATCTTGTTTTCCAAGTGTATTGGTCATAGGAAAAGAATCTAAATTTTTATTGCAATTAGTTTGCCAGTTTCCAAGTTTGGGTACGGTATAAAAATCCAATCCAACCACGAACTTTTAGTTCATTGCCCTCTCTCCACATCGTGCATTTGTATTCTTTTCCGTTTTCTGGATCAATAATGGTTCCTTCTGCCATTGTTTTGCCATCCCCTTTGGGTTTCATATTGCGGATAACTTCCATACCCGTTATTAGTTGATCTTTTCTATCACCTTTGCAATCTACGCATTTAGGGTTCTCCACTGAAGGGTTGTACAGCTCAAGTACTTTTCCATAAACTTCACCATCTTTCTCAAAAATTTCAACCATTGATTTTTTGGTTGTACCATCATCATCTATTGTTACCCATTTTCCAACTACATCTGCTGTTTGAGCTGAAAGTCCAATTGTTGTAAGAGTCAACAATAGCAAAACACCGAATTTAATATTTTTCATTTTTAACATTTTATAAATCAAAATTATTGATAATAGAAATTTATCCCATACAGGATTTAAACGATACTTAGACAAAAAGAGTACTGCTTGGTTTACTCTATTTGAAAATCTACAATAATTGTAATTGGAAGAATGCGAGTCAAAAGGTCTCTTATTCTTCTTGTTACTTACAACGTGAATTTATGAAAAAAAGTCAAGATTGGAAAATTAGAAAGTTAAAAACACCAGTAAATTGGGTTCTATCAATTGTCATTTTTATAAATATACTCTAATTCGGATTTTACGGTATCGAAACCAAGAGACTTGTTTATGCGGATGATTCCAAGGTTTTTTGAATAACAATCAGTTTTAATATTGGTTATCTTGGGTAATTCTGATTTTAGCTTTTCATACATTTTAATTTTCAACCAAGTTGATAGACCTTGTTTTCTGTATTTTTTTAAAACGCCCGTCATATACTGATTTACAATTACTGGTTTTTTTCTAGGATATGAGACAACGGACATACCAATAAAATTGTCTTTTTCATCAAATAGAAAAAGATAAAGTGTTTTTGAAAGAATATTCTTTTCATTAGCTAATAAGTCATTTGCCGTAACCAAATAATGTCGACTTTTGTTGGCACATTGTATATCATTCAACAATGTCGTAAAGAGTTTCGCTATTTTACTGTATTCCTCGATAGAAGCAGAAGAAACAAAGCGGAACTTGAGTTTCCCCTGTTTGATGGATTTTGCACCTTTGGATAATAGTTTTTTATTTGGTTTATACTTTTTGAGATCAAGATCGAAAAATATCAATTGGTTTGATACAGTAAAGTTGGCTTGTTTTGCAATTTTATCAATAATAGTATGACGAGCAGTTAAAGTAGAACTTTTGAAAGTTTTTGATAAATGATTTAGATGTATCAACAACTGTTGTTGATATTTTTCCAAAACATCAAAATCTTTGCAGTTATAAATGATCAACAGTACTTCTGATTTTTCACCAGGGTTTTTTACGATTGCATTAATAGTAGCTATTATTTTGTTCTTGTCAAATAGTAAATAGACTGAAGAATATGGCCTCCTTTTACAAATAGAAAGCCAACGTTTTTTCCAAACCTCAAATTCAACTTTTTTATCAGAAGAGGATGTTTGTTTTGCATCCAATACAAATTTGTATAACTTTTTCCAATCGCTGTTGGTTGCGTTTGGGTAATTGAAGTATTTTATCATTGCTTTTTGGGGATTGGGAAGGTTAGGAACATATTATTCAAGTCAAAAGTAAGGGATCAGATTAAATTATTCTTAAGCCATTGGTAAACATCAAAGTAGTTTTGAAATTTTTGAAGAGCATCAAAAACCTCAAAACTATTAATTGTTTATTATTTTCGTTTGTGTAAGAACTTTCGGTTTCTGTATTCTTCATTAAAT
>JAHDGP010000163.1:3140-9099 GCA_020627525.1 Bacteroidota bacterium | reverse complement strand
AACACATAAACCTCAAAATATAATAAATAAAACCCAACATTTTAATAAAAAATTCGCAAAAAAATGCTTAAATCAATATCATTAAATGAATAAAATTCAAAATATATTAAAGGATTATGGACTGAGGCTTACCCCAAACCGCGAGGCTATTCTTAATTACATCATTGAGAAAAATCACGCAGTATCTAATTCAGATGTAGAGCAGACCTTCGTCGATATGGATAGAGTAACCATCTACAGAACCCTCAATACATTTATGAAAAAAGGCATCATTCACGAAATTGCCGACGGAACCAATGCCTCCAAATATGCTATTTGCTCTGAAAAATGTTCAGTTCATGAACATCACGACGAACACGTTCATTTTAGATGCTCCAAGTGTAATAAAACAACTTGTATTGATACCATCTCCATCCCTAATATTCAATTGCCTGAAGGATATATCTTCGAAAAATCAAGTTACATCATTAGTGGTGTTTGCAAATCTTGCAATAAAAATATTTAAGCTTCCCTTATAATACCCTCACCGGAACTTTCAAATCTGTCTGGTTACCTCCACCATCCATAACATTAATATCTATTTGATAAATACCTGGTAAATTAGGTGCTTGAAAAAACTCTTGCAACAAATAACTCGATCCGCCAATTTCCGCTTCATTAATTGAGTTTTCAAAATACAATGAATCATTAGCATTTTTAAAAGAAATATTGATCTCATTCAATACAATATTATCATCAATTTGTGCAATTACAGCAAATGGATCACCAGAATAGGTTGCAACCGAAGGCGGAGAAGTCAAACTAATTACTGGAGGAGTTGTATCATCAGGAATAATCAACCTGAATGGCACCTCCATCCAATCTGTTTGATTACCAGATTTATCCATACACATAGCTACAAAATGATAATTTGAGCTGGTAGAAAAATTTTCTGGCAATGGCACTTCAAAAGTTAAATCGGATTTTGTTCCATTAATGTTCATCGTAATAGTAGTATCCCAACCGAAAAACGATGACGGAGCAGAGCCCTCAAAATGGGGTCTTGAATTATCATGAAGCCTTAGGGTAAGCTCTTTTAAATCAATATCATCAGTTACTTCCATTTGTATTTGGAAAAAATCATTGGCTTTGTATTCCCCGTTTTCATAGGGACTGATAATACGAATTTTAGGTGCTGTCTCATCAATTTTCACATCTTCTTGACAAGCAGACAGCATTGATATTAATATCAATAAAATTACTGAATATAAAATTGGCGACTTCATAGTTAGTTAGTTAAAGCTGGTTTTTCTGCTTTCTTAACTACAAAAATCAAACCTAATTCGTTTTTCTTCGTAAATAATTACTTATTTAATTTTTTTTCGCTTGAATGAATGATTTCATTTTCCTGTCCTGTTTTGTGAACAAATGCGATTACTGCACAGTTATCCACATTCCAGCTTTCCAATATATTTAGTTCGTATTCTTTTATAACTGTAAGACCTTCAACTATTGAAACATTGTTAACTGGAACTCCCGAAGAACTTGTCAACATATCTCTAACAACATGGTTGTGTTCGTATTCTTTTATCAATCCACCAGGTGCATCAACCGATAATTGTGGATCAATAATTTTACTCTCAACCAAAAAGAGACTCAAGTTGTGATTGCCCTGAATGTCCTCAGTATAGGTCAACACTGTACGAACTTTTAGAATATTTTCTGTTTCATCATATTCATAAGAAAGATCTATATTAACTGGTGTAGTCTTTTCCAATTGTTGCTCCGTCGCCGCTTCCCAATTTGAATACGGTGATGTCATTGCGATACCATCTCCCGCAAACTGTATCCTGTCTACCGCAGCAGCAGGGTAACCCGTCACTCCCAACATTCCATCTATCTGAGCCGTCTCCTCTATCTCAAAATCTTCATTAGATATATTTAAAGGAGTCGCAAAACTACCAGCATGCAAGGTAGCAGTTATCACGCGCCCTTCATGTTTTTCTATCAAATCTTCCACAAATGCATTCCCGCCAGGACAATTTACACATGTAACTCCCGAAAACTCCTCTATCAAAACTACTTTATCCTGTTTCGCAGGAATAGAACTAACAACATAACTTGTATCCGTCAATGGAACTGTAAAATCTATCGCTGGTGGCACCTCTTCACAAGCACTCATCAAAACCAACAAGCCCAATATTATAAATCCAAATATTTTATACATCTTTCTTTTATTTCTTTATTGTAAAATGTTATTCCAGTCTCAACTTCCTAAGTTGTTAGCTAAGCCCATCTGTTGACTGAGAAACTCAAAGCCACCCGTTGGCTGAGAAACTCGAAGCCACCCGTTGGCTGAGAAACTCGAAGCCACCGCTGGCTGAGAAACTCGAAGCCACTCGTTGGCTGAGGTACTCGAAGCCAAGCTAAAAGCTCGATGTAATTCCAACCTTAACCCCACTAAACGCATTCTCAAAACGACAAACACCTCCAGTACAAATTATCCCCTGTACCTGCTTCACATATCCAACAGAAAAACGATTCGTTTTATTTGTATAAGAAGCTGAAAAATCATAATAATGTAATTCTGATGGCAAATTATACATATCCGAAACAGATATAGAATACTTAGGTGCTACATTAAACTCTACCAATCCATACAACCAATCCCCCAAATCTTGCTCTTTATCTGGCTTAGGATCATCCTTACCAAAAACATCATAATCTCTTTTGGTCTTCATATATTGCAACTCTGTTCTAATAGATTTTTTACGATCCAGTTTCCAGGTAAACTCCGCAAAAGGCGTTAACGTTTGAACATAATCGGCATCTGGCTTCACCTCATACACACGCTGATTGTAATCAACTGCCTGGATACCTACTAATAACTTCCACTTCGTCTTTGGTACCCTGATCTTACAATCCAAATAGATTTCCCTAAACAACAATTCATCTTCATTTTCTACATTAGAAAAATTAGCGTTAAATGTTAAACTCTTTATTGGCTTAAATATAAAATCTACCTGATAACCCAACTCATCTAACAACTGTGTATTATGATTGTATCGACTCAAAAGCCTATAAGAATTTTGTTTTGTTTGTGGTGGCAAAAAATTAATAATACCATCGTTGAAAGTTTCCAATGGACTCGTTCTAAACTCAAAGTTTTCAGTCTTTTTAACAGCTATATTTACCCCAAAACCTTTTCTCGAATACGACACACTACCATACATTACCTGCCCTGTAGATTGAAACAAACTATTTTCCAAGTTTCTCATTACATCTGCTGATTTAGCGGCATATTCCAAATATACTGCGAAGTCAGAAATATTAAATGTGTTGTAAACTGAATAAGCATAATTATTATACTTTGGTAAAAACCTTGTTTCTACAGGTTGCTTATTAATTTCACCTGCAATGACATCCATTGAACCTTGGTCTAATGTTCTATTTACAAAAGATGCCCCAGGAGCAATAGAAAATTTATCAGATAAATTAAAAAAACCTTCCGCATTTACACCTTTGATAAATGGCGCATACGTATTGACAAATCTTCTATCAGGATTTACAAACGAACGAAAATCTTTTTGCTTTCCAGCCACTCCTTTTATAGTAATGTCTTTCGTCAATTCATACTTACCAGAAATACCTATCAATGGATTATCAATTGCCAAGCCTCTATTCTCATATGCTCTAAAAGTAGTACCACTTCCAAACTGATCATAAATATATCCCGCCTGAACAGTTAACTTTTGAATTTTCTGACGGATGTACCACATACCAATACCAACACCATTTGCCTCCGTTATCCCACCAGTAAAAATGGGACTGTTGTTAAACATATCAAAACGGACACCCATCGACAATTGATCACGACTATAATTCAAGCTCAACCAAGAATCCGCTGAAGATTTTAAATAATCGAAAAATGGAGTGCCTACGGCATTAATCGCAGAATCGGAAACATATACTCTACCGTCAAATTGTAAATCTCCCGAAAATCGACCAATATCCTTTGTGTCGTTCTGTGATTTCAATCCAATAGAGAGAAAAAAAAGACAACTCAATACAAAACACCTATACTGCATAAATTAAATTTTATTATTTTCGCCTAAGTTATTGTTCTTTATTATACAGAACAAAAATCTTACAACTTTCAAGTTTAAAGATAATCGGATTAAACATTTATAGTCCTAGATCGTCTAAAAATTGAATTATTATCTAAAAAAATCAAAGAAGATGTTTCACAAAATACTGTTTTTACTTACTTGCGCCTTTTTCACTGTTACCTTACATGCACAAAAAACTTTGCCAAACGTGAGTTTGAAAAATATTGATGGCGAAACTGTTGAAATATCTGACTTTGGAAAAGACGGTAAAATCACCATTTTGAGCTTTTGGGCAACTTGGTGTTCTCCTTGTAAAAAAGAATTGAATAATATTGCTGAAATGTATGAAGACTGGCAAACCGATTACGATGTAGAACTTGTTGCTATAAGTGTCGATGATCAAAGAAATGCTTCTAAAATCAAGCCTTACGTAAATGGACAAGCTTGGGAATACACTGTTCTATTGGATGTCAATGAAGATTTAAAAAGAGCTTTAAACTTCCAAACAGTCCCCTATACTCTTGTCCTTAATCAAAAAGGTGAAATTGTTTACGAACACACTGGTTATGTTGAAGGCGACGAGTACGAACTAGAAGACATTCTAAAAGAACTTTCAGAATAGAGAGATCAATGCGTGAATGATTGAATGCAAGAATAAAAATTAACAAACTCATTCTTCTGTTAAAGACCTAAAAGATAAAAAAAATAGTATAAGTTATTCTTATCAACTTAAAAGCAAGCCCTGAAAAGGTGAAACAAGAACTGTAAAGTAAAAAGTTTCGCAATTTCAGGGTTTGTTCTATTTCATCAAAACATTAAAAACTAATTCAACCTTCCAAAGATATTGTCACACGCCAGCATTCTCATGTTGTTAAGTTAAGCAATTTCTCATTATTTTGTCAATGCAAATGGTTGATGTGATTAAGCCTGAAGGGCTGACAATAGTATGGCACGAATAAAGGAGTGATATTATTATTCAACCGTCTGGAACATTGGGATATAATAATCTAACAACAAATCTTATTGACAGAAGCGGTTTTTAGTATTAAATAAACAACATTGATTCAAGCATTCTCACATTTCATTACAGCATTGAATCATTAAGCACATTACAGCATTAGATCAGTAAGAACATTTTAGTATTAAAAACATTGAATCATTAATCACATTGAGAATATTGAATCATTAATTTGTAACATTGCTACATTATTTTGTCTAAGCTAATGAAACAAGTAAAACCGAATGCGTATATTTACTTGTATTTATTTGCTTATAAACTGTGAATAATCTTAATTTGCATATTAATTATAATTTTACTGGTTTGACCAATTATTATCAATACATAAAGACATATTTCACTCCTCAAAAAGAAACAACATGAGTGCCGATTCTTTTATCGCTAATGCACATCCTTCATTTATTGAATCTATTTACAATGATTATCAAAAAGACCCCGCTTCGGTTGACGAAAGCTGGAGTAAATTTTTTGAAGGATTTGAGTTCGCTCTAAGAAATACCAATGGTTCATCTTCAAATGGTGCAGCACATGCTAGCCCTATCGAATTTTCAAATGATGAACTAAAAGTATACAACCTTATCAATACTTTCAGACAAAATGCCCATCTGATCTCTGATACCAATCCTATCAGACCTAGAAAAGATAGAAAAGCACAATTATCTATCGACAATTTTGACCTCACTGAAGCTGATCTCAAAAAAGAGTTTACCATTGGCAACATCATTGGTTTGGGAAAAACAAGCCTTGAAAATATTATCAACCACTTAAAAAATGTTTACTGTAAATCCTTAGGCATTGAATATACTTACATCCACAAAAAGGAAGTTCGTAATTGGTTGCAAGAAAAAATTGA
>JAHDGP010000163.1:2264-3130 GCA_020627525.1 Bacteroidota bacterium | reverse complement strand
ATCAAGTCGATTATGACTTTGATATTCAAAAGAAAAAAAGAATCCTTCAAAAACTTAACAATACTGTTGTACTTGAAAAGTTTTTAGGAACAAAATATCTTGGGGAGAAGAGATTTTCTCTGGAAGGTGGTGAGTCAGCCATTCCTGCGCTAGACGCTTTGATCAACAAAGCTGGCGAATTAGGAGTTGAAGAGGTTGCCATTGGTATGGCACACAGAGGAAGACTAAACGTTTTAGCTAATATTATGGGCAAAACCTATGATGAGCTATTCAGTGAGTTTGAAGGCAGTGCACCAGACGACCTTACAATGGGTGATGGTGATGTAAAATACCACTTAGGTTTTTCATCTCGCCACGAAACACCGTCTGGAAAAAATGTAGAAGTTAAACTCTCTCCTAACCCTTCACACCTTGAAGCTGTAGCTCCTGTGGTGGAAGGATATATTCGTGCAAAAGCAGATGTATTATACAAATCAGATTATGACAAGGTGCTGCCTGTTATCATTCATGGTGATGCAGCTGTAGCTGGTCAGGGAATCACTTACGAAGTGGCTCAAATGTCTAAATTGGATGGATATTATACTGGAGGAAGCATTCATTTTGTCATCAACAACCAAATTGGATTTACGACTGATTTTGATGATGCCCGTTCTGCAAACTATTGTACCAGTGTTGCCAGTATGATCGAAGCACCTGTTTTACATGTTAATGGAGACGATGTTGAAGCAGTTGTTTTTGCAATGGAATTGGCCATTGAATATAGACAAGAATTTAATGCTGATATATTCATTGATATGGTTTGCTACCGTAAACACGGACACAATGAAGCAGATGAACCACAGTTTACGCAACCACTATAAACTGAT
>JAHDGP010000163.1:0-2254 GCA_020627525.1 Bacteroidota bacterium | reverse complement strand
AAAAAACACGATAATCCAAAAGACATCTACAGTCAAAAATTGATCGGTCGTGGTGACTTTGATGAAGAATTGGCTAAAAAAATGGATAAAGAGTTCTGGGCAGAATTACAAGCTCGCTTGGACAATGTAAAAGAAAAGCCAATCCCTTACACATTCCAAAAGCCAGAATTGGCTTGGAGTAAGTTGGTAAAGGCAACAGAAAAAGATTTTGAGAAATCTCCAATTACCTCAGTACCTAAATCTAAAATAGCAACCATTGTTAAAGGGCTTATAAAAGTTCCTGAAAACTTCAATCCTTTGAGAAAGGTTGATAAAATGCTAGAAAATAGACGCAAGACCATGCGTACAGATAAATCTGTCGATTGGGCAGGAGCCGAACTATTGGCTTACGGTTCTATTTTGATGGATGGAAAAAATATTCGTATGAGCGGTCAAGATGTGAAAAGGGGAACATTTTCACATCGTCATGCGGTTGTTTATGATGAGAAGACCAATGAAGAATACAATCGCCTCAACCATCTGACAGATAAGCAGGGCAAATTCATGATTTACAATTCATTGTTATCTGAGTTTGGTGTTTTAGGATTTGAGTTTGGCTATTCTTGGGCTTCTCCAGAGCATTTAGTAGTTTGGGAAGCACAGTTTGGAGATTTTGCCAATGGTGCTCAAACAATGATTGACCAATTCATTACTTCCGGTGAAAGTAAGTGGAATTTCATGAATGGTTTGATCATGCTTTTGCCACATGGTTATGAAGGAATGGGACCAGAACATTCATCAGCACGTTTGGAAAGATTTTTGCAAGCTTGTGCAGAATACAATATGATTGTTTGTAACATTACCAGTCCTGCTAATTTCTTCCATTCTATTCGCCGTCAGTTGGCTTGGAATTTTAGAAAACCAATGGTCGTTATGTCTCCAAAATCATTGTTGAGACATCCAAAATGTATTTCAGATATCTCTGAGCTTTCAGAAGGTGGATTTAAAGAGGTAATTGATGACACGAATACATTGGCGAGTACTAAAGTAACTAAGTTATTGCTTTGTTCTGGTAAAATATATTATGATCTATTAAAGAAAAAAGAAGAGTATAATAGAAAGGATGTCGCAATAGTTAGAATAGAACAATTGTATCCATTGCCTCAAAAACAAATAGACAAAGTTGTAAAAAAATATAAAAATGCTTCTGTAACCTGGGTACAAGAAGAACCAGAAAATATGGGAGCTTGGAGTTTTATTTTGAGAAAATACCGTTGTGACAAATTGTTGAGATCTATTACTAGAAAAGAAAGCTCTTCACCAGCAACAGGATTCAAAAAAATACACATAAAGGAACAAACTAAAATTATTGAAGACGCATTTGCGTAAAAACTGAAGCACACTATGGTAATTGATATAAAAGTACCTGCAGTTGGGGAATCTGTAACAGAAGTAACTCTTGCATCTTGGATGGTTGAAGAGGGGGACTATGTTGAAATGGATCAACCCATCTGCGAGTTGGAATCTGATAAAGCAACAATGGAGTTGCCTGCCGAAAAAGCAGGTACAGTAAAATTTGTCGCACAAGAAGGAGATGATTTAACAATCGGTTCGATGATTTGTACCATTGACACTTCTGCAACTGCTCCCTCTTCTTCAGCTAAGACAGAAGCTCCAAAAGTAGAAGAAACAAAAGCAGCAGAGCCTGAAAAACCTGCCCCGACTAAGGAAAGTCATGCAACAGGACACCCATCTCCGGCAGCAGGTAAAATTTTAAGAGAAAACGACATCAATCCACAAAGCGTTTCTGGATCTGGTCGCAATGGTAGAATTACCAAAGAGGATGCACAAAATGCTGTTTCTAATAAAACAAAAACTCCTACAGCTCCAAAAGCAGAGCCTGCAAAACCAAGCTTTGCTCCAGCGGTAGGTGGCACTAGAAATGTTCGTCGTGAAAAAATGTCTAGATTGCGTAGAACCATCGCTTCACACTTAGTAAATGCGAAAAATGGTACCGCTATGCTGACTACTTTTAACGAAGTAGATATGTCTGGCATTCTAGAGTTGCGTAAACAATACAAAGAAAAATACAAAGAGCGTTACGGTGTAAGTTTAGGCTTTATGGGCTTTTTCATGAAAGCTTGTGCAACTGCCTTAATGGAAATGCCTGACGTAAACGCACAGCTTGAAGAAAATGAAATCATTTACCATGATTTTGTAGATATGTCTGTGGCTGTTTCCACTCCAAGAGGTTTGGTAACTCCTGTTTTAAGAA
>JAHDGP010000162.1 GCA_020627525.1 Bacteroidota bacterium | reverse complement strand
CATCCCAACTATGATGGTGATAGTTGTCAGCCATTGAAGGATAACCTAAATTTGTGTAATAATCAACACTTCTTTGTTTTGCTGCTGCAACCTCTTTTGCTTTGTAAAATGGACTGTCAATAATATGAATTTCTCCATCTTCAGATAATAGAGGAAATAAACGATTCAACAGAGTTGGAATATCTTCAAAATATTGGATCACACTATTTAGAACTATTTGGTCAAAATGATTTGCAGGCAATGAGGCTTTGAAAATATCAGCATAGAGAAAGTATAAATTGTCTTCCTCAAATACGCTTGCACCTTCTTTTAATTCGTACAAATTTACATCTAATGCGTAAACGTTAGCTGTGGTATTGTATTTTGCCATTTTATGAGAAAACCAACCATTTCCACAACCAATCTCTAATATACTTTTTACTTGTAAAAAATTTTCATAAGCAATGTATCTAGAAGTAGAATTGCGACGCGGCATCCACTGTTCGTAATTGGGATCTTCTTTCGGAATATTAGGAAGTTTTTTTAATGTTTCTTCATCAACAACTCTTTTTTCGAGTGCTCTTACTTTTAAATAAATTTCTTCAAAGTCATTAACTATTGGAGATAAGACGTAGACACCGTCTTGTTTATTCTTTAAAAAATTCATAACTATTGTTCGGCTTCAATTATTTTAGTGACAAACTCTGTAGGAGAGTCCAATGTTTTGTGAACGGGGCACTTACTTGCGATTTCAAGTAAACGTTGTTTTTGGGCATCATCCAGATTGCCAACCAGTTCTAATTCAATATCAAAACGATCAATTCTACTATTGGCATTTTCTGGATCTGCTTGATGTTCTTCGTATTTATTGCTTTTAGAATAACTTATGTGAACCAAAACATCTTCTAAATCCCATTTTTTTCTGCGGGCATACATTTTCAAAGTCATTGCTTTGCAAGCGCCCAAACTTGCATTTAACAGTTCATAAGGCGATGGACCAAAATCGTTACCGCCAACCTTTACAGGTTCGTCGGCAATGATAGAATGTTCTCCCATTTGAACTTCTGTTGTGAAATCATCTCCTTCTAAACGCACAACGACTTGTTGGTCTGTTTCGAGTTTTTCAATTTCGGGAAATTCAATATATCTTTTCACCCAACTGGCAATGACATTGCCAGCATAAAAAGCATCGTTTTTATTGGTCAACATATGATCAGCTCGGTCTAACGTAACAAAGCTTTTCGGATGCTTCGCCAATTTGTAAATATTGGCTGCATTTTCAATCCCAACAATATTGTCTTGAGGCGAATGCATTACCAATAATGCACGGTCTAAATTTTGAATGACAGGAACGTGTTCTTGTGCTTCCAGATCATCCAAAAACTGTTTTTTAATGGTGAATTTTCTGCCACCTATATCGACTTGGGCGCAACCATTTTTTTCTATTTCTTCTCTTTTGTCTTTTAATAAATGAGTGACATGTTCGGGGTAGGAGGGAGCGCCGATTGAAACGACAGCTTTGATGCTGTCAATTTTTGAAGCGGCAAATATTGCAGCTGCACCTCCCAAAGAATGTCCAACCATAACCGCAGGAGCCATATATTTTTCAGTTATATATTCGGCTGCCGCTTCTAAGTCTTCTACATTTGAAGAGAAATTGGTGTCCGAAAAATCACCTTCACTTTCGCCCAATCCTGTGAAGTCAAAACGCATAACGCCAAAGCCATTCATCGTCAAAGCACGGCTGATATGCTTGGAAGCGGTGAGGTTTTTGTTTCCTGTAAATACGTGAGCGAAAATAACAAAAGGGTAAGGGTTCTTTTTTAAAGGTAAATCAATTTTTGCGCAAAGTTGATAACCTTTTTTATTGTTGAACTTTATTTTTTGTGTAGGCATTTATTACTCTTTCGTTTATTGTATTTTTAATAAATTTTCTACTGCTTCTAAATTTTTATCCTCATCAAAAATTGCTTCAATTGGAATGCTAAATCCTTTAATAGCTTTTGATTCGATAATACCACTGCCTGCCTTTAGAATCAATTCGTAAGAACCATTTTCGCTTAACCTGTATTGCTCAATTATTTTTTTAACTGGATCAATTATCCAATATTCCAAAATATTGTGCGCTTGGTAATCTTCAAACTTTACACCTTGATCATTTTTAGAAGTGCCTTTTGATAAGACTTCTACAACCAAATCAGGAGATGGAAACAAACTTTGCTCTGGCTTAAATTTATCAGATTTACTTTTATCAAAAAAACAAATATCTGGCTCATAATCATTGCGAGATAAAGAGATCATTATTTTTTCAATGCCAACATATCCAAGTTTGTTTTTACTTACATAAATACCTATGAGTCCATGCAATAAACTGGTTGCATCATTATGCTCTTTTTTTACGGAAGAATGAATGATTATTTCTCCGTTGATAAATTCTGCCTTTTCAGATTCTGTTATGTCATTGTAAAACTTTTCTCTTTTTTTACGCTCTTCCTCTAATTTTACTGCAATCTCATTCACAATAATGGCTGCATCTGGCATTGACAGAATATTATTTATCAGTTTTTTATGTGAAATTTTAACCACTTTAGACTTTTTATATACACAATTTACATACTTTTATTTATTTTGTCAAACTGCTGTATGCTGTTTTGCTCTACTTCTAACCCACCACATTCCTAATTTTCCATAAAGCGATTTGAATTTCAATTTAGCCCCTGAAACGCTGATGTGCTTCTTTTTTTCCTTTTTTTGAAAATACCAAACCTCATTATTCACTCTACGCAAAGCGTGTTCGTAATAATGTTTTGGGTAAGTTCTTACAAAATCAATATCTCTATCTGTAGTCAAATTCCAATCTGTATTGGTCGTTCTAATGTCTTGTGTTTCTTCATAAAGTCCTGTTCCTTTTATTGGATAAGCAACCGTTATGGTAAAATAATCTGGATTGGACTGCTTAAGATGTGTAATCGTTTCTTCAATATCCTCTTCCGTCTCACCTGGATAGCCCAACATAATAAAAGTACCTGCTTCAATACCATTTTTTCGAGTCTCTTGAATCATCGTTCTCACTTTGTTTACATCCACTCTTCTATCCATCTTATCAATGATTTTTTGAGAACCACTTTCCGCACCAATCCAAACCCTAAAACAACCCGCTTCTTTGAGCATTTGTATCACATCTTCATTCATTCTATCGGCACGGGTAATACATTCGAATGGAACGTTTACATTTTTTTCTTTCAATGCTTCAACAAATTCTTTAAGCCACTTATGGGAGACGGTGAAAACATCATCGACAAACCAAACACTGTCTGGATTGTAATGATCTCTTAGAAAAGCCAGTTCATCCGCAACCAGTTCGGGAGAGCGTCTTCTGTAACTCTGACCATAAACGGCAGTGCTGCACCACTTGCAAGTATAAGGGCAACCTCTTTGTGTGCTTACTGTCATTGCACTCTTACCGTGGTTGTCTTTCCAGGTCTTTAAATACGGTTGCATATCTATCGCTGCTCGATTGGGAAAAGCAAGCGTATTGATGTCTTTGATTTTTTTTCTTGGTGGATTGCTAACAACTTTATCAAAAGGATTTTTATAAGCAATTCCATTTATTTGATCAAAAAATGGGTTGCCACAAAGAATATTGTTCACCAATTCATGCAAGGTTGCTTCGCCTTCACCAATCACTAAAAAGTCTGCTCCTGCATTTAAATAATTTTCCTTGTTGTAAGTTACATCGGGACCGCCCAAAATAACCGTGCTGTCTTTTAAGCTCGGTTCGTTGCGCATAAACTGAATGGTTTCCAAAACATTCAGTTTCGTCATTAAATTGGTGTAGAAAGCAATGATTCTGGGAGTGTGTTCTAGTAGATATTTTTGGAATGTCTTTTTGTTGGAAAAAGTGGTATCAAAAACCTCATGTTTGATTTGATTTTGTTTCAGATAAGCCGATAAGTAAAGAATGCCCAATGGAGGATAGGGCTTCATTATTTTTTGTTCTTTTGGATCTTCAAAAAGAAAATATCCGTGTGTTAAAAGTACATTCATTTTTTTTCAAGATCAATTAAATAATGATCGGCATATCTAGAAAATCCATCAAAACGGTTAAAAACTTTATCTAAAGAACTCAGTAAACCTGACACTTTTTGATAAGTATTTTCTAGAAAAGACGGTGGAACAAAAAGTCCTACTGGGATATTTTTTTTAAAGTTAAAATCTTCATCGTAAAATTCATAAAAAGTATTTGGAGAATAGTAAAATGTATCAACCAGCAGACCATTTACATTTACTTGCAATCCGTTTTTGGCAGCTCTTCTGAATATTTTACCAAACTGAAATTTTAATAAAAAATACAAAGAATCCATCCAACAATAATCAGGCATAACAACCGAAACAAAACGCCCGTTTTTGCGCAACAAACTAAACATTTTTTTAGAAGATGTTTTTAATTCGTCCTCTGTTAAACAATTCAATCCACCAAAATTAGAAAATATAAGATCAAATTGCTCAGCGTTAAATTTGTCAATATCCTGAACGGCACAAACTTCACAGTTAATAAGCTCAGTCAAGTTTTTATGCTTTGCTTTGCTTTGAGCTTTTGCAACCATTTCTGATGAAATATCTGTAGCAATTACACTGTTTCCTTTTTGTGCAAAATAAGCAGCATCTTCGCCCGTTCCACAATTCAATTCAAGGATATTTATTTTTTTATTTGATAAAATATTTTTGTCTAAATAATTCCAAACCACTTCACGTTGATATTTGCCTATTTCTGAATAAGTAAATAAGTCATCGTAATCTTGAGCAGATGGATCAAAGTCTGCCTGTTGGAATGTTGCCATCAAGATTTTTTATTTTCTAGTTTTTTTAATCTTTGGGCATCTAATTGGGTAGCTGGGATATAATAAAACATTGCTAAAGCATAAAGTAGTTGTTTTTTGCTTACTTCAAATGGACTAGTGAATAATTTTTTCCAGCTTTGACGTCCTTTAGCAATTTTGAAACACTTGTGAACGTATCGGTGTAAACGTTTGTAAAATGCAGAACTAAAAGAGCCTTCATACATCATTTCTAAATCGTCTGAGTCTTCCCAATTTTGCTTAAGCAACATTTGATCTTTCACCATATCGTAAAACTTGGTTCCTGGAAGTGGGTATGAAACGGAAATGCCAATATCATCAGGGACCAACTCTTCTACCATCTTAATGGTTTGATCAATTTCTTCTCTGGATTCATCCATATATCCAAACTGAAGGAAAAATGCAACGCGGATGTTTTTTTTCTTTAGCAGTTCCGTTGCTGTATAAATTTGCTCCAGCTGAGTTCCTTTGTCCATCATATCAAGGATTCTTTGAGAACCACTTTCCGCACCAACCCAAACTTCATGTAAGCCCGAATCAGCTAAGGCATCAATATTGTCTTCTTTTAGAAGTAAATCAACCCTCGATTGAATTTTATATTTAAAATCTAGTTTTCTTTCTTTAACTAAATTTCTAAATTCTTGAACCCAATTGGGCTTTAAGCCAAAAATATCATCACAAACCCAAAAGTATCGAACATTGTAAGTATTGATGAGCATTTCAATTTCATCGACCACGTTTTTGGGAGAACGAGTATTGTAACGATTGCCATAAATGGGTTTTGCGCACCAATTGCATTTATAAGGGCAACCTCTGGTTGTTGCAATATTTAAAGAAAAAAAGCCTTGACTGTTTTCCCATATTTTGCGATAAGGTTCTACGTCGATGAGGTCCCAAGCAGGCTGACCAAGAGAATCTAATTCACGGAGGACTGGCCGTTTGATTGTCTTATGTGCTTTGCCATCTTTGAGATAAGCAATGCTTTTTATGTGTTCAAATGTATCACATCCTTTTTCTAACTCATCAATCAGCTCTTGCAAAGTGAGTTCTGCCTCGCCCAACATAACAAAATCAGCCCCTTGCTCTAAATATTTTTCATAATGATCTGTCGAATCAGAGCTGGAAACAATGACAGTACAATTGTGCTTTTTGCCTATTTTGGACAACTCAAATGCTGTTTCACGCATAATGGTCAAACACATTTTAGTCAAATAGTTAAATCCATCTTCGTAAATGACAAAATACTTCGGTTTTTCTTTTTCGATGGTAGAAATGATTTCATTGGCTGATTCTATCAAATTGCAGTCAAAAACACGCACATCATAGCCATTATTTCTCATAAAACTGGCAGCATAGATAGTTCCATAGGGTGGATAAGGTTGTTGCCCAGCCCATTGTTTGGAGTCCAGTTTGTAGAAGTAAGAATTGCTAAAAAGAATTTTGGTCATTGGTCAAGCATTTGATGATAGGTACTTTCGTTTGAGTACCTATATGACCAGTAAATATAAGAATGGATTTTAACTTAAACTAGCTCGTCTGTAAAAGATCAGTAATTACTTGCAAGTTTGTCTTCTTGTCGAATATTGCCTGAATTGGAATTTTAAATCCTTCAACAGCCAAACTTTCAATGAAACCGTCAGAACTATTCAATTTCAATTCATAAATTTCATCAACTAAAATATATTGCTCTATAGTTTTTGTTTCTGGCACAATCATCCAATACTCAAGGACATTATGGTTTTGATAATCTTCAAATTTTATCACACGATCTCTTTTTTGGGAAGATTCAGAAAGGATCTCAACTGCCAAATCAGGTGCGGGAAAACGTAGTTGCTTATCTGTAAAAAGTTTGGCTTTTTCAGTCTTGAAAAAACATAAGTCAGGTTCGTAATCGTTTCGGGTGAGCGAGATCATTATTTTTTCATATCCAACAAAGCCCAAATTATTTGAAATAACATAAACATTCATTAGCTGTCCTAGCAAAAGCGCAAATTCATTATGGTATTTAGTTACAGGAGAATGCAAAATCTTCTGACCATTGATAAATTCACATTTGTAATCAATTTGATCCAATTGCTTGTGAAACTCTTTTCTTACAACTTGTTCAACTTCCAATGCATCCTTCAATTTATCAACTAAAATGGGGGCAGATGGAGAATTTATCAGTTGAGTGTACAATTCGTGTGTCATCTTTGTGATTTTGTTGAATGTTAACCAAATATAATTCTTTTAACTCTATAATGGTAATATTAACCTTTTGCAAGTCTTTATTTGCGAATCATTTTACATAAGTTCTTGATCTTAATTATTAATAATGTATTTTGAGGTTGTTTTTTTAGCAATTGAGGCGAAAAACGCAGGCATATAGCTATGGCGAGTATTTTCAACGACTAGTGCTGAAAAAAGAATCCAAAATAATTCTTTAATTATTATGAACAAGAACTTATATTCGGAACGTTAATATTTGATTATGAATTTTGCTATAAAGTTTAAAATTTATTTTCTTGTAATTCTATTAGTACTGCCAATGCTTTACAGAATCCTTACAGACCTGTTTGGAATGGGCTTTATTACATCAGAAGTGCAATTGTTTATAGGAGGATTATCTTTATTATTTGGTTCTCTTATTTTTGCTAAAGATATTTTGCGAAAAGAAAAAGAACAGTCTTCAAAGTTTAGTTTTGGAATTGTTACAATGGTTTTCTTATTGTTTTGTATTTGGCAAGTGATAACTGCATTTAATGCTATAAATTTTGTCGAAGCGATCTATGCTTGTACCAGACATTTTCTTTTTTTCGCTCACTTTATTTTGATCAAAAAATTACTTGAATTAGCTGATCTTTCACTTAGACAGTTTTGTTATAAAATAGCTTCAATACTTACTTTAATTCTGTGCATAATTACCTTCTATGATATTATTGAATTAATTGGATCAGGAAGGAGTTATAATTCTGCCAATCTTTATTTTATTGAAAAAAGTTTTGGGCACAAAAATCCATTATCAGCGATTTTATTTTTATTGCTAGGCTTTAGTTTATTGGGCTATATTGAATCGGAAAATAAAAATAAGTTTTATGTTTTTACTACTCTAACTTCAATTGTTACAATTCTTTTATTGCAGTCTCGAACTGTATATTTAGCTTTGTTGATTTTTGTGATTATTATTTTTATTGGATGGATATTGCTGAAATTTGAAAAGGATAAAAAGTTAAATTTGAATTCTAGTAAATTTGTAATGTTTTCCATTGTTGGCTTTTGTTTGACAATTATTTTTTCACTATTCTTGTTTGCAATTTATGTTTCAAATGTAGATTTAGAAAAGACTGGAAGAGGACGTTCGGTCCAAGAAAGGTTGGTGCAGTGGGACAAAACAAAAGATTTAATTGCTGATAACTTTGTTTTAGGTGTAGGACCAGATAATTGGAAGTTGCGCTATGCTGAGAACGGACTAGAAGGATTAAACAGAGCAATGGATTATGCTGTTTTTATTCAGCCACACAATGATTTTTTATGGATTTTTTCTGAAACAGGAATATTGGGATTATTGTTTTATACAGGTGTTTTTATATCAATGCTTTTGACGATTTTATTTGTATTTGGGAAAGCAAATTTGAATGATAGAAAAAAACTCATTGTGATATTTGCTTCAATTGTTGGCTATATGTTAATGGTGAATTTTACTAGTATGCGTTTATTGCTTGAGCATCAATTGCTACTGGTTTTCATTTTTGCATTGGTTTTAAATATTGTCAATAAGTATAACAATAAGTTTAGAATAAATATACCCAGTGTTGTTCTTTTTTCTTTTTTAATTATGGTTGGGCTTGGAACCTGTTTTTTGACATTTGCCCGAATCCAAAATATGCAAACTTTTGAAAAAGTGTTGTTGGCTTCTGAAAGAAAACAATGGCAAAAAGTTTTGAACCTTAGCAATAGGGTTAATCAAAATTATTTCGATATTTTACATACTGGACAGCCTGTAGATTTTTTCAGGGGGTTGGCAAACAATCAATTGGGTAAATTATCTGAAGCGGAAAATAATTTATCAGCAGCCTTGCAAGTAAATCCTACGAATGTTTCTAGTATCAATATGTTGGGGGATGTTTATTTTAAACAAAAAAAGTATGAAACGGCTATTGAACAATATCAGCAATCCCTTAAGATAAACCCAAACTTTGAAGAGGCAAAATTTGATCTTGCGAGGGCGAATATTAACTTAAGTCGCTTCGAAGAAGCAACGAAATGGTTAGAGGAGACCAGTAGCGACGAAGGGCAGAAACAAG
>JAHDGP010000161.1 GCA_020627525.1 Bacteroidota bacterium | reverse complement strand
AAATCAAAAAAATCTAATAATACATTTTGGTCCAACTTATTTTTTTCACTTTACTTAGGTAATGGCTCAAAACATTTTTTGACCAGGAACTTGTTTAGAATTGAGGATTTATTTATATATGAGATGTATTTTTGAGCCAGATAAAGCTCATTTTTGAAGGAATAGCCGTAGCTATTGCTGAAAAAATAGCTGAAATATGGCTTAAAAAGACGCTCATATATTTAAATTCCTCAATTCTAAACAAGTTCCAGATTTAAATCTAATAATTGGAATTAATTTTCTAAATTGTGGCGATCATTTATAGAATGGTCGTTGAAAGATTCTTTTTATTTAATCAAATTTCAGAAAGTGAATTTTCCAGAAGAATTAAAATATACAAAAGACCACGAGTGGGCAAAAGTCGAGGGTGAACTGATAGTGATTGGTATTACTGATTTTGCCCAAAGAGAGTTGGGTGACATCGTATTTATCGAAGTGGAGACAATTGAAGAGGAAATTGATAAAGGGGAAGTTTTTGGGAGTATTGAAGCTGTAAAAACGGTTTCAGACCTTTTTATGCCAGTAAAGGGTACAGTAATTGAGTTAAATGAAGCATTGGAAGATGCTCCAGAAAAGGTAAATGAAGATCCTTATGGAGCAGGATGGTTGATAAAAATCAAGCCAGACAATATGGCTGATTTAGAGGAATTAATGGATGTTGCTGATTATAAAGAAGAAGTGGGCTAAAAATTACTATTCGGTAGTAAAAGAAGTACCACAACCACATGTATCAGTTGCGTTGGGATTGTTGAATATAAACCCACGATTGTTTAAGCCATGCAAAAAGTCTACTTCCATTCCTATAAGATACATTGTATGTGCTTTTTCTACTATTACACGTATATCTTCTACTAAAAACTCGTCGTCGTTCTCTTTTTTCTCATCAAAGCCTAAAATATAAGACAATCCAGAGCAGCCTCCGCCTTTAACGCCGATTCTAAGTGCTTGTTCAGCAGGTACTTCCGTTTCATAAATTAGTTGTCTAACCTCTTTTAATGCTCCTTCAGTAAGTTTTACCGGACATTCATTTAATATTTCCTTACTCATCTGTCTAAATTATCTAATTACGATGTATATTATTCTGCAAAGTTATAAAACAAAAAGATACTTGTAAGAGTTCCTTTACTAGATTAACAATAACTTTGCATTTAAAGTACTTGATAATATAATATATTGAAGTTGTTTAGATTGGCAATGTCATATAAAATTAGAAATGGATTATAATATATTTTTAGATTTAGTAAAAATTTGTGTTCCCTCACTTTTAGTATTGGTAACAACTTATCTGTTGATAAGCTCTTTTTTAGAGACGCAATTGAAGTTGAAAGCGCAAGAATTGGAGCTTAAACGGGATGAGTTGTCTATTAAGCAAGGAGACCAATCTTTACCGATTCGTTATCAAGCGTATGAAAGATTGATTCTGTTTTTGGAAAGAAACCATCCTTACAAGTTACTGTCCACTATTGACAGTACGGATTTGACAGCTCCAGAATTTCAGTTGATTCTGATAAAAAGCATCCGTACAGAAATGGAGCATAATCTAACACAACAATTGTATGTTTCAGATCAAGCTTGGGCAGTTGTGCGTTCGTCTGTGGAGGAATTGATAAACGAAATAAGCTCTTTGGCAATTAATTTGCCAAGCAATGCGACAGGTAAGGATTTGGGTAAAAAGATATTGAATCATTTTATGAGTAAAAATATAAACATACCTAATGATAGTGCTGTTCAATTTTTAAAAGTAGAAATTAGAACCCTATTTTAATTGTTGAAGAATTTTATTGTTTGGATTAGTGGTTAATGTTGAAATATAGATAATGAAAAAGAAGATAAAAGAGCGCAAAGAAGTTTTTAAGACAGACTCAGATATTGTTATAAAAAAAACATACCCTGTTAAAGAGGGAAGGGTAGAAACACCAGGTAAGTTTCCTTTTACAAGAGGAGTGCATGAAAGTGGGTATAGAAGTAGGCTTTGGACAATGCGCCAGTATGCTGGTTTTTCAACAGCAGAGGCTTCGAATGAAAGATACCATTATTTATTAAATCAGGGAGTAAGTGGTTTGTCGGTAGCTTTTGATTTGCCCACACAAATCGGTTATGACAGCGACCACGACTTGGCAGAGGGAGAAGTCGGAAAAGTGGGTGTTGCGATTGACTCGATCAGAGATATGGAAATCTTGTTTAAGGGCATCAAATTGCAAGACGTATCTACTTCTATGACTATAAATGCAACTGGTTATATTTTATTGGCTTTTTATGTAGCATTGGCGAGAAGACAAGGCGCTGACTTAAAAGCCATTTCAGGAACGATACAAAACGATATTTTAAAAGAATATGCAGCCAGAGGAACCTTTATTTATCCTCCTAAGCCTTCTATGAAAATCATTACGGATATTTTTGAATACTGTAGTAACGAATTGCCTAAATGGAACACGATTTCCATATCGGGTTACCATATTCGGGAGGCTGGTTCTACTGCAGCTCAAGAGTTGGCTTTTACATTGGCGAATGGAAAAGCTTATTTAAAAGCTGCCATTGACAAAGGTTTGGATATAGATGTATTTGCGAAAAGATTGTCTTTCTTTTTTAATGCACACAACAACTTTTTTGAAGAAATAGCAAAGTTTAGAGCAGCTAGACGTATGTGGGCTAAGATCACCAAAGAGCTAGGAGCGAAAGAAGCGCGTTCGATGATGCTGAGATTCCATACACAAACAGGTGGTTCGACATTGACGGCGCAGCAAGCTAAAAACAATATTTCTCGTGTCACCCTTCAGGCGTTGTCAGCTGTGTTGGGAGGAACACAATCTTTACATACCAATGGATTTGATGAGGCACTGTCTTTGCCGACGGAAGAGGCAGCGAAAATTGCGTTGCGTACACAACAAATTATTGCTTTTGAAAGTGGTGTAACGGATACGGTTGATCCACTGGCAGGCTCTTATTTCATAGAAAACTTGACAGATGAGCTGGAAGCGGCTGCTTGGAAATACATCGAAAAAATAGACGTGATGGGAGGTGCTGTTGCAGCTATTGAACAAGACTATATTCAAACAGAAATAGGAAATGCGGCTTATGAATATCAAAAAAACATCGAGTCGAAAGAGAATGTAATTGTTGGAGTGAACCAGTTTACGGAGGACGAAGCGCCGCCAGAAGGTATTTTTAAAATTGATGATTCTATAAGAATTGTTCAGACGGAGAAGCTTAAAAAATTAAAAGCTGAGCGTAATTCGGAGAAAGTAAAAGTCTTGTTGGCTGAATTGCAAAGTAAGGCTAAAGCTGGCGAAAACATTATGTCTACTGTTATTGAAGCGGTTGATAATGAAACTACATTGGGAGAAATTTCTGATGAGTTGCGTGGGGTTTATGGCGAGTATTTATAGGTTTAACGTTGTAAGATGTTTGCTTTAAAATAACCTTTTCTCATTTTTTCGACTAAACTAGATATTTGATAAATCTCGTTTGCGTTAGGGAATGATAGCCGATAGGCTAGTGCGCAGCACCGAAGCGAACGCGCAGTCATGGACGGCCCGACCCGTACTTCGACTTTGCTTAGCAACCGAGGGAAACGCCCAAATATTCAAAAGAATACTGATTTATTTTTCGAATTCCATCCACCATAATAAGTGAAGGAGGTAGGTGAAAACGGGTGCCGTAAATGCAACCCCAATTAGGTCTTGATAAAAAATAGTGCCATAAATTGCAAAGCAAATGGCGAATCCAATTAATATTAGCAAGCTTGTTGTTGCTATAGAAAAATTAAATGCTTTTTTATCAAAAGGAATGTTAAATGATTTGTTTTGATAGGTAAAAATACCAATTTTTGAATAGCTTAAAGATTCATTCATTAGCAAAACAGACCCTAAACTCATGAGCATTAATGCCAAAAATATTAAACCCCATTGTGAAAGGGTAGGGATGTTAGAATTGGTAACAGGATTGCAGGAGGTGCAAGCTATGATATTCATTTCATTTTGTAGATCTTCGGCACAACTGATTGAACTGTCAGAATTGGAAACAAAGATCAGGCAATGTTCCGGATCAATAGGGAAAATGGTGGTATTTTGTAGGTTGCCATCGGTTGGTGGTAAAACCATAACGCCAGCAATACCAGAACCTGCTGGACCAGAGTAAACAGTTAAGTTATCAAAACCTGCTTCAAAGGTGCCCTCTAGGATGGTTGCTACATCTATTGTTTGACCAGGTGGAGGGCATATTTCAAGAAACACCCAATCTGTTTCATACGAATCATAACAATTGGTAAAAGGTCCCAAGATTTGTGAGCAATCAGGGCACAGAGATGGTGGTTCGGAATCACAGTTTAGTTGTCCAGTGTCGGAAGGATCTCCAAAGTCAAGAGAAAAATCGAAGAAATTTCCAATATCACTCGTTTGGTCGTCACTGACATTTATTGTCCAAGTACCACAATTATCTGTACAGTTTAAACTGGCAAGGGTTCCACTGTAGGGATTGTATGTGCCAGTATAATTTCCATTTAGCCCCCAGGGTGCTGCATTGTCAAAGACGGGAGGAAAGCCAGAATCTGGAGAGACAGAACCATCTTCAAACTCTATGTCCCAAAAAGTACCGTCAGTTGCTCCGTGAAATCCGATATTGCCCATTAAAACAATACTATTTCCACAAGGGCTGGTAACAGTAACAGTGAGGTCGCCAATGTATTCGTGATCAAAATAAATATTGATAGACTCCAATAACATTGTCGAGCAATCGTCGATGTTGTCAAGATTATTATCTGAGATATTTACATAGAAATTTTGGTTGGTATCATCAGGTAATGGCTCTGGACAGTTTGTACATCCACATTGACCAAAAACAAATTTACCAATACTGAAAAGGATTATTATCAGTAATAGTTTCTTCATAGTTAAAATAAAAGGAAAAACCGATTTCTGTGTTTTGCCTAAATGTACTAATTCTCACAATTATTAGTAATTTTTACTTAAATTATTTACTAAAATTTGAAATTAGAGTATCGCCAAAAATACAAAAAGTATTAGGAAACTCTTTAATTATGTTTTAGATTGTAATCTATCTGTCAAAGAGTGTATAGCTGGGAAAAGAATTATGATTATTTTAAGATTTGAGGATGTAAAATAACTATAAAACAAAAAACCAACCGCGAAGCGGTTGGTTTAAAAAAGAGTTTAAGTATAGTTTTGTATCACCCTTTTCAAGTTTAGAGTACGTTGTTCTTTAGAAACAGTACCCATTTGCATCAATCATAGCATCTGCGATGCGACGACGAGCAGCAATTGTGTTAAATGGAGCGTATTTGGTGAAACGTTTAAGACCCATTAACATCATGCGGAGCATATCGCCTTCTGCGAATCCACATATTGCGTGTTTACCGAATTTGTTTATATCTTCAATTGCATCTGACAAATAAGTTCTTGCCATATCTATTTGCAATGCTGCTGCTTCCGCTCCTTGTATAGAAACGATTTTTTCTACTCTTAATAATACAGATTCCGCAGTAAAAGTCTGGATCATCATATCTGCGATATTCATCATTACTTCTTGTTCTTTGTCTAGCTCTTTTTCAAATTTTTGAGCAGCAGCACCAGCAACCATTAATACCGCTTTTTTAGCATTGACAATTGCAGCTTTTTCAGCAGCAAAAATATCATCACTTTCTAATGAGCCGAAAGCTGGCATAGAACTCAATTCTTTTTGAACAGCCATAGCAGGACCAAATAAATCGATTTGACCTTTCATTGCTTTTCTCAAAGTCATTCCTACCGTCAGTAGACGATTGATTTCGTTTGTTCCTTCAAATATTTTATTGATACGAGCATCTCTGTAGCCTCTTGCAACTGGGTACTCTTCAGAGAAACCTGTTCCACCATAAACCTGAACAGCCTCATCTACACAGTAATCCAAAACTTCTGAGCCTAAGACTTTCATCATTGCACATTCAACAGAATATTCATCAGCCGCTAATTTTTTAGCCTCCGCTCTGTTTTCGCTTTTACCTTCCGCCAATAATTTATCAACCTTGTCTTTGATCATACCAGCAGATCTGTAAGAAGCAGACTCCGCAGCGTAAGTCAAAATAGCCATTTGAGCCAACTTGTGTTTGATCGCTCCAAAAGAAGAGATAGGCACTTTGAACTGAATTCTTTCATTGGCGTATTTTGTAGCGTGTTCAGCAGCCCCTTTGCAGCCACCCAAAACCATCGCACACAATTTGTGACGACCAATGTTCAATACGTTGAAAGCGATTTTGTGTCCTTTCCCAATTTCACCCAAAATATTTTCAGCAGGAACTTTTACACCTTCAAAAAATACTTGTCTTGTAGAAGAACCTTTGATACCCATTTTGTCTTCCTCTGCGCCAAGATTAACACCTTCCGCTTTAGCATCAACGATGAAACCAGTGAATTTGTCTCCATCTACCTGAGCAAATACGATGAATAAATCGGCAAAACCAGAATTGGTGATCCACATTTTTTGACCATCAATTACATAGTGAGAACCATCTTCTGAAAGAATGGCTTTTGTTTTTCCCGACAAAGCGTCTGATCCAGAGCTTGGCTCTGTCAAGCAGTAAGCAGCTTTCAATTCGCCAGTAGCCAATTTAGGCAAGTACTTGTCTTTTTGTTCTTTGGTACCATAATATACGATTGGCAAAGTACCGATACCCGTGTGCGCAGCATAAGCAACACCAAAAGAGTGGCTTGTCCCCATTTTCTCAGCCATTAAGCTTTCAGTGGTGATGTTTACACCCATACCATTGTATTCTTCAGGTAAGGTAGCCCCTAAGATACCCAACTCAGAAGCATCGGCAAGTAGCTGCTCCATTAAGCCTGGTTCTTGTTTATCCAATTTTTCAACTACGGGATGAACCTTTGTTTTCACAAATTCTTCCACCATATCACCGAACATTCTCTGTTCTTCGTTGAAATCTTCAGGAATGAAGATGGAGTTAGCCGCTGTTTCATTTACTAAAAATGCGGCACCTTTAAGGATTGTTTTTTCTTGTTCTAAAGTGTCTGTAGACATGTTTATAAATATTTGATTTTAATTTTGTTCTTTTTTTGCGAGGTTGATTTGCAATTACCAAGAAGGTTTATAATTAGCAACACAAAAATAAGCGATTAGTTGCTAAAAACAAAAATTCTTTTTTAGCGAATTTACGCTGGTTTAGCGAATGGGGGGGAATAAGAAAACCTCTTACAGATGACTGGATCTGCAAGAGGCTCTAGGTATTTATTTCACTAAAAATACTTTTCTGAATTTTCGTAGAACTTTTATTCTAATATCATTTGCTTGGATTCAACAATTTGTCCATCCACAACTAATGAATAGATATACATTCCATTAGATAGATCACTTAAATTCAATTCTATTTGTGAATCACCTTTATTAATTAACTCAAATGACTTTAATTCTTTGCCTGTCAAATTGAATACTTTAATATTGGCAGTTTTACTTGATTCGGGTAAATGGTATTCAATTCTAGTAATTTTTGAAAATGGATTAGGTATGTTTTGTTTTAAGATTGCTTGATCTTTGATTAAACCAGTTTCAGTAAATCCAATGTCAGATTTGTTAGACTTTTCAAGTTTTTGAATATCGGATTTTAGAGATTCAATTTGTGCTTGTTGTTCTTGTATTGCATTCATAAGCATATACTTGATAGCACTTTCTTCAATCATTAAATACTCTTCTGAATCAATTACTTTAGTTTCTTTATCTTCTATTTCGTGTATAAATGTAGAAACCAATTCTGGAGCTACTTTTTGTAATTCTTGAGCTTTTAATCCATATTGTTTTCTATCAATATTCTTAATGCCTCCTTTACCATTGTATTGATAAGATATTGGGTTTAATTGCAATACTTCTTTAAGTCCGTAATTCATATCAACAATATTTTTCTTTAATCGTTGATCTGATGCATTAAACAAAGCACCGTTGTAGGTAATGCTTCCACTAGTATGAATACTGGTAGTTGGACTTGTTATTCCACCAAAACCTGCGTAACCAGTTATTTTTTTAAATCGTAATAACAAATCACCTTCTGTGATATAACGACCTAACACTCTGCCACGTGTATTTGAACGAAATTCCAAGTGATAGTTTTTATCTACCGTAAAACCACCATGAGTTCCTGCTCCAAAAGCAAAAGCAGCTTTAGTGATTTTTTCACAAGAAACAGAGGCGGAACCACCTTGATTTTCAATGATAGCACCTTGGGTTTTGGTATTTCCTACCACTTCTAGTTTTTCACTTGGCGTTTCTGTTCCAACTCCAACATAACCGTCAGGACTGACGACATGTAAACCATCTGTTTGTGCAGCTAAATAAATTGGCGTGATGGTCAATAATAAAAGGTAAAATAAATTTTTCATTGTTTTAAAATTTTGAGTTTTGTAAAATGATTTAAATATTATGTTTATGGAATTTTTTAAATATTTCATAGTGATTAATTTTTATCGGCAATCTCGTCATTTTCTGTTCCACCCTGTCATTCCGCACTTGATGCGGAATCTATCCTCAACGACACAGGGCAGACCTTCGTCGCTGCTGCCTTCGAGTTTTCATCCTGTGGATGACCTCAGGCAGTGTTCGTTTGAAAACGATCACGTCTTTTCTATTCCTTTCCGTCATTGCCTTTAGAACCTGTCACTCCCTTAGAATCTGTCATTTTCATACGGCACAGCCGTCATTCCCAACTTGATTTGGAATCTATACTTAACGAGGCAGGATCGACTAAGAATTAACGAGTTTTTATGAATTTGAAAAATTGATAAAATGCCTTTTATTACCCATAATGACTGTGATTATAAATGCACCTTTAGGCAAATGTTGTCTTGGAATATCAAACACTTGCTTGCCTTCTGGCAATTCGCCTAATTCTAAAATGTGTACTTTATTACCCTGATGATCCAATACTTCTATTTGAACAGTGCTTGCTTTTTCCAAAGTGTATTCAAAAGAAAAATCATTTTCTGATTCATTTATTTGTTCTGATGAACTGGCGGTTCTGGATAACACACATGGGTCTATTTCTGCTTTAAATTCAGCTTCTGGATTTACAGAAAAACCCTCATTTATACTTATCTGATCTCCTTTTAAAGTAATGTTTTCTCCTGCATTTATATTTACAGTACCATTGGTAGTTATTTGTCCAGATACC
>JAHDGP010000160.1 GCA_020627525.1 Bacteroidota bacterium | reverse complement strand
AAGAATTAAGATTTTAGGATCAAAAACCAATGTTCGGATAAAAGAAATAAGTTGTCGTTGCCCCAAAGACAAGGTTGCACCACGCTCCATAACATTGTAATCGTATTGCCCTGGAAGCTTAATTATAAAATTATGTGCACCCACCATCTTAGCTGCTTCGATTACTTGGGCTTCTGTTATTTCCGGATTTCTTAGCGTAATATTTTCCATAATCGAGCCAGAAAATAAAAACACATCTTGTAAGACCAAACCAATTTGCGACCTCAATGAATGCAATTTATAATCTTTGGCATTTACGCCATCAATCATTATTTGTCCATCTTGAATTTCATAAAATCTATTGAGAATATTGATAATGGAAGATTTACCTGCACCTGTTGCCCCAACAATTGCCATTGTTTTTCCAGCTTCCAAATGAAAGGAGATGCCTTTCAAAACCATATCAACTTCATTGTAGGCAAACCAAACATTTTCAAATTGGATTTCTCCCGTAATGTTTTCTGCCGATTTCAACCCTTCATCTTCAATAATTTCATTAGTCTCCAAAAGCACAAAAACACGTTCAGCAGCAACCAATCCCATTTGTAAAGTATTGAACTTATCTGCTAAAAACCTCAGTGGACGAAAAAGCATATTGATGTATAAAATAAAGGCAATCAATATTCCTAAAGAAGCAGCATTCGTCAATACCAAGTTGGAACCAAACCAGACTATTAAGCCCAAAGCACTGGCTGATATTATTTCTAATACTGGAAAAAATATTGAATAATACCAAATGGCTTTTACATTGGCATCTCTATGACTTGCATTTATTTCTTTGAATTTATCTAACTCTCTTTCTTCTGCACCAAAAACCTGAACAATGTTCATTCCTGTAACATGTTCCTGAAGAAATGCATTCATTCTTGAAACCTCGTTCCTGACAACTTGAAAGGCGTTTTTTACTCCTTCTTTAAAAAGGTAAGTTGCATATATAAAAACTGGAAAAGTACACAGACAAACAAGGGTCAATCGCCAACTCGAAGTAAACATAAATATCAATACCACCAATATTGTTAAGAGGTCTGCAATTATATTGATAATACCAGCTGAAAAAACATTGTTAATCGCTTCCACATCATTTATGGTTCTTGTGGTTGCAGTTCCAATAGGAGTTTGATCGAAAAATCGCAATTTCAATCCGCTAACATGGTTGAATACTTTTATTCTCAATTCTTTTATAATTGATTGTCCCAACCAATTTGAAAAAAAGATAAATAAGTATCTACAAAATGAATTGATGATTAAGACCGAAATAAGCAACAACACTATCCGTTGCAAACCTATTTTGTCTGAAACAACAATGTATTTGTCAACCGTTTGTTGAATTAAAAAGGGCGTTAAAGGAGACAATATAGCAAGAATGATCGCTAGCAAAGTAGTACCAATAAAAGCACTTTTAAAAGGAATTGCCAGTGCCAACACTTTTTTAAACAAATCAATGTCTAATACTTTATTTGCTAGTTTCTTGAGCATTTTATTTTTTAATAATGAACTTTAACGAACAGCTACACATTTTACTTTTATAAATTTATTTACTCCCTACCCTTTCCATTGCAAAAACCAAAACAAATCCGAAAACCATACAAGCAATTGCGCCTATAACCTGCGGTGTACCTACTTCCAAAGCATATTGTGCTGGTAACAAATTTGCCTCACTAATGACCTTATCCACTTCTATACCTTTTACAATTTCAACGAGGTTTCCACTCTCATCCATTCCCAAAACACCTTTGCGCCAGGGCCAAATTTTATTAAGCGAACCAATCATAAAACCCGTAAGAACTGCCAAGGTTGTATTTTTATAATTTTTAAATGTCCAAGATAAAATTCTGGCAAAGGTTGACAAGCCAACTATACAGCCCAATCCGAACACACCAACTACTAACAAAGCATCCGTACTAAAGTTTTCCAAAAGCCCCTCTTTCAAGCTGTCGTGCAATACAAACTGATACATTCCTAGCAACAACAGCATAAAACTTCCAGACAATCCAGGCAAAATGAGCGCAGATATAGCAATAACGCCACATATAAAAACATAGAAAAGATTTTCCGAACCTGAAGCGGGTGTTGCTATTGTTATAAAGTAAGCAAAAATTGCTCCTAAGACCAAAGCTATTAGTTCAATGGCTCGCCATTTGGTGATCTGTTTACCAACATAAACCGCCGAAGCGATTATTAACCCAAAGAAAAAAGACCAGATTAGTACAGGATGATTTTCTAAAAGGTAGCTAATCAAAAACAAACCTACCAAAAAACCAAATACCATTCCCACCATCAAGCTCACTAGAAAATTTCCATTGATTTTGCTCCAAACAGCTTTAATGCCTCCCGTTTTAAAATCCGAGATTAATGCCGGAGAAAATGCTTTAATTGAATTTAGTAAGGTCTCATAAATTCCAGTTATAAATGCAATGGTTCCGCCCGATACTCCAGGAATCACCTCTGCAACTCCCATACCCATTCCTTTAAAAGCATTAATAAGAAAATTACCTTGACTATTCATAATGCAAAGATAGTGATTTAAGATTTGTATTTAGTTAAGATTTTTTTCTATAGAGGACCACATAAAATGTCTCAAAAGCTACTTGAAAAACAATTCGCAACCTTTCTATAGGAAGAAGGCACCTAATACGAAAAATATAAATATTTTCCAAACAATTAAGCATTGTTTTCTTAAAATAATTCTCTTTTAATTTACTTACAAGATTTCAACTTAGATAAACGCTTAATGTTTTCACTCATTGAAAAAGATGTATCTTGTGAATATGATCCAAATCATAAGATACCTTTTATTTCCGTTCTCTTTAATCTATGCTTTATTATTAAAGATAAGAAATTGGATGTTCGACAAAAACATTTTGAAGAGCATAAAATTTGATGTTCCTATTATTGGAATTGGAAACTTAAGTGTAGGTGGAACTGGCAAAACACCAATGGTTGAATTTTTAGTCGAACATTTTATCCAAAAAAAAAGTACTGCCATAATAAGCAGAGGATACAAGCGACGGAGTAAGGGTTTTCTTATCGCCGATGAAAATAGCACTGCCGAGCTTATTGGTGATGAACCAATGCAAATGAAGTTGAAATTTCCGAACCTAAAAGTTTGTGTTTGTGAAGATAGAGTTTTTGCAGTTCCCGATTTGTTGATAGAACACCCTGATGTTAAAGTAATTTTGATGGATGATTCTTTTCAACATAGATACTTAAAGCCTGGATTGCAAATTTTATTGACAAGTTATGGAGACTTATATTCAAATGATTGGTATTTACCAACGGGAAATTTAAGAGATTTAAAGTCTAGTAGTGAAAGGGCAGATATTGTTGTTGTTACTAAATGTCCTGAGAATCTGAGTACAAACGAACAAGCAGAGATATCCACATTGTTAAATCTAAACAATAAGCAAAAGCTCTATTTTTCTTCGATAAATTATAAAAAACCATATTTGATTGGGAATCAGGAAGATAAAATTGATCTGAACAAGGATTTAGACGTATTAGTAATTGTTGGCATTGCTACAATAGAAAGTTTGAAAAAATATTTATCTGAAGAAGTTAGAAAAATTCATTATATGAAATTCTCTGACCATCATTTTTTTAGTGTAAAGGATATAGAAAATATTGAAAACAAATTTAATGAGCTAAATTCTAATCAAAAAGTAATTATAACTACTGAGAAAGATGCTGCTCGCTTACAAATTTATTCTGAGAAAATCAACAAATTAGGTCTAAAAATTTACGTTTTACCCATAAAATTTACGTTTTTAAAGGGTTCAGAAAATATTTTAGCAAATGTGGATAACTTTGTGGATAATTTTGATGGCATATAACAAATTTAACATATAAAAAATATTGTATTGAATAATCAAGACGAAATTGTGGCTTTTATGCGTTCAAGAATAGGAAAGGCAGACTCTGGAAGCCCTTCCCCTGTAACGCATTGGCTGGGAGCAATTTTAATGGAGGTAGATCCAGGAAAGATTGTAGCGGAATTGACCGTTCGGAAAGATATGACCAATCCTGTCGGAAAATTGCATGGAGGAATTGCCAGTGCAGTTTTGGATGATATTATTGGCGCAGCGGTTTACACATTGGACAGTAACAACTTCTATGCAACTGTAAACCTGAATGTTGATTTTTTAGCAAGTGCAAACATTGGTGATAAGCTGATAGTTACTTCCGAGATCATTAGAAAAGGCAGAAATATATTTAATGCCGACGCTTACTTAAAATTTGAAGATGGAAAAATAATTGCCCACGCAACTAGTAATTTATACAAAATTCCAAAATGATTTATTCGATACCTTAAAAAAAACTTTCTTTTCCAAACCAATTTTGTTAAATTGATGTTGAATTTAAGTAAGTACCTAAACTATACAAATTTTGCATTATGACTGGACTAATAGAACTTGTAGCGATTATAATGGGCTGCTCAATTCCAATAACAGCCATAGTTGGTGGTCTTTTTTATAAGTATAAAAAAGACCAACTTCAAATTCGTTCTTTAAATAATGAAGACATTTTACTATTGAAATCTTTAAGAGAAGAAAACAGCTTGTTGAAAGAGCGGCTGGAAAATGTTGAAATGATTGTAACTTCAGAAGAACACTTAAAATTAAAATAACCACAAATGGGAATAATCATACCAATTCTTGGCATTCTGGTAGCTTTAGTGGCTATTTTATCAGATAAGTACTACAAGCTTGAAAAGGCAAAACTACAAAGTGGGTCTTTTAACAAAAATGATATTAAATTATTGAAAAATATCAAAGCTGAAAATGAAGCCTTAAAAGAAAGACTTGCCAACCTTGAATTGATTGTAACCAATATTGATGAATCGTTGTTACTTCCCGAAGCCCAAGACAATACTCGTGTAAATTCTGACAAAATAAAGCGACTTAGCGAAAAACTTAAGTCATAAACAGTAGAGAAAATTTTTATTATGAATAAGATTAACATAATAATGTATTAATCTTATTCGTACTAAAATTGTCATAAATTAACACTACTGGAAAAAGCTACATGAAACTAAACAATGGAAAGGGCAATTCTGCTTCTATCGACAAAACCCAAATTATCAAATACACCAAACGAGCATTTATTATTGCTTGTATTATTGGTTTAATAGGTGTGCTCGCACTTGTGGGACTCATTTCTGCTATTGGCTTTGGAGCTTTTGGAAAGTTACCGACAGTTGAAGAGCTAAAATCCATCAAAAACCCTGTAGCTTCAGAGGTTTACTCTGCCGATGGTGTTTTATTGGGTAGATATTATCTTGAAAATAGAACCAATGTAAAATACAATGAAATTTCTCCCACTGTTATCAAAGCCCTGGTAGCTACCGAAGATGCCCGCTTTTTTGAACACAAAGGAATTGATACTAAAAGTGTATTGAGGGTATTGATCAAAACCATTTTAATGGGTAATAGAAGTTCTGGCGGGGGCAGTACGATTAATCAACAATTGATCAAAAACCTATACAAAAGGCAGGATTACGGAATGCTGAGTATGCCCGTAAATAAAATCAAAGAGATTATTGTTGGAAAGCGATTAGAAAAAGTTTACAGCAAAGAAGATATTTTAACTCAATATTTAAATACTGTTCCTTTTGGCGAACGAGTTTTTGGAATTGAGGAAGCATCGCAAAGATATTACAGCAAATCTTGTAAAGATTTATCATTGGATGAAGCTGCAACTTTAGTAGGAATGCTAAAAGCCACTACCTGGTATAGCCCACGTTTATACCCAGAGCGTGCAAAAGGAAGAAGAAACACCGTTCTAAATCAAATGGTTAAATATGGATATTTGGAAGAGAGCGTTGCTACGGCAGCAAAATCATTGCCCGTATTGCTAAACTATGACTTTAAATCGCAAAGCGATGGACTGGCACCTCATTTTAGGGCAATGCTAAAATCAGAATTGAAAGATTGGTGTGAAAACAATCCCAAAAGTGATGGGTCAAATTACAATCTTTTTACGGATGGATTAAAAATTTATACCACAATTGACTCACGAATGCAGAACTATGCAGAAGCTTCGGTACAGAAACATATGAAAAAACTGCAAGCTCAATTTGACCAACACTGGGGAAGTCAACAACCGTGGGGTGCTGATAAAAGCCTGACAAAAAACGGAATGCGTGCAACCAGACGATACAAAACCATGAAAAAGGCAGGCAAATCCGATATGGAAATTGAAGCAGAATTCTACAAAGCAACTCCTATGACGATTTACTCCCCTGTTCATGGAGAAAAAGATGTTACCATTACTCCGATGGATTCCATTATTCACTACCTGCGTTTATTGAATACTGGCTTTATGGTTATGGAACATAAAACGGGGCACATTAAATCGTGGGTAGGCAGTATTGATCACGAACATTATCCTTATGATCATACGAGAAGCACGAGGCAAGTGGGTTCTACATTTAAGCCTCTAGTGTATGCTACAGCATTGGAATCTGGAGCTGATCCTTGTCGTTTTTACCCAAACCATTTGGCTACCTATATTGATGAGTACGATAAAAGATGGACGCCGAGAAATTCGGATGAATTTTACGACGGAGAATATTCTATGCGTGGTGGCTTGGCAAAATCTGTCAATACGATTTCGGTTCAGGTAATATACGAGGCAGGCGTAAATTCAGTAATTGAAACAGCTCAAAAAATGGGCATTCAAAGTGAAATCCCAGCCTTTCCTTCTATTGCTTTGGGTACGCCAGACATTTCACTACAAGAAATGTTAAAGCCTTATGCTGCTTTTGGAAATGGTGGATACAATATTGAACCAAAATATTTAACAGCCATAAAATCACCAGATAATAAAACATTGGTTGAATATGATATGAATGCGGAATATAGTGAAGCCATTTCGCAAAGTACGGCTGAGCTAATGACAGAAATGTTGCAGGCTGTTGTAGACAGTGGAACTGGAAGAAGGTTGAGGTATCATTACAATTTACAACAAGATTTTGCTGGAAAAACAGGAACAACACAAAACCAGTCTGATGGATGGTTTATTGGTTATACGCCTGATTTGGTTGCAGGCGCATGGACGGGCGGTCAGTCTAGAATGATTCACTTTAGAGATATAAGTTTAGGGCAAGGCGCAAATATGGCGCTGCCTATTTTTGGTGAATTTTTCAAAAATTTATATGCTGATAATAATTTTCAAGAATTAGCACAAGCAAAATTTAACGAGCCAACTGTCGATAATTACTTTGCGCTGGATTGTGATTTGTGGCGTTTAGAAGCTCCACCCGAACCGATTGATAGTAGTACAACAATTTTATCGCAAGTGGAAGAAATTCTGAAAAATGGTTTAGGAAAAAACAAAAGACAGCATAACAATTCTGGAAACAACAATGGAAATATTCTAAAAAATCCTAAGAGTAAAGACAATCAAGGCGGTGTACTTAAACCTAAAAAAGAGAAAGATAAGAAAAAGAAAGGTTCTTGGTGGGATCGTTTGTTAGGGAAGAAGAAGAATTAATGATTCGGTTACAGACAGACAGTAACATTGCCACTATATGTTGAGCTGTAAAATATGCATTTCCGTGACCATTCACCAATAGAATTCCTTTTGATTTTAGCAAGTCAAATTTATCAGTTAAATGCTGAATGCCTGCTCCTGGATTGATTATCAGTTTTAGTTTTTTTGCTTTTTTGATAAATGCAGAACTAGGTTGCCAGCCAATTACTATATCTATTGCAGGGGCCAGTTTTAGAAATAAATCTTCGTCTTTTTCTTTTGGAAAAATTAACTTGACATTGTTTTTTTTCAATTCTTTCGAAATATGATCCTTCAAGACTGTATTGACTTTCCAAAGGAATAATGCTTTATATTTTTTCATTACGGATTTTCACTTTTGTTTTTACCACAGATTTTCACAGATTAAACTCAGATTTTTGCCATTGCTATAATCATTGGTTAAACTCAGATTTTTCTCACTGTAAACTGTTTTAAACTGGAAATACCTTTTCAAATTCTTCAAAAATAATGATCATTTCTTCAGAAAGCTTTTCATTATACTTTGCTAGTTCCCTTGTATAATAGTCCCAATGAACTTTGCGCCAATATTCTAAAGACTTATCTCCTTCACCTTCAATAAAAGCGTGTTCTGCCGTAATTTCTTTATAAGGTATAAATTCAACTTTAGTCGTTTTAATAATTGAAGTTGCTTCCCCACTCCAATCTGTAATAACCGTCAAATCTCCCACTTTCGGAATGTCCCAACTTTCTTTATCATAGCAAAACTTTGAGCCTGCTGTTGCCCTTTTGATTCCATTAAAAACCAGTTCAGAGCATTCATTGGCATCTTTCTCATTGTCACAAAAATAATAACTATCCGTCATTTTTTGATCTTTGTATTCTGGCATTTTTTCAATAAAATCCTCCCACATTTTTTGAACAGATTTCTTTTTATTCTTGTTTTCTAAATGTAAAATTTCCATTGCTTCCTCCGTTATCAAACCCGATATAAATGCTTCAAAATTTTCAGCCAAAAAAGTTATTTTAAAATCTGATTCTTGATCGACATGGACAACCTTTGGTTCTCCCTCTTTACCACATTCTCTATAATCCAACATGATCATATCGTGACCTGCTGTGGGTGTATCACAAATACAAATACCAATTTCAGGGTAACCCCATTCCTCTTGCATAAACTTACTGCCCATTTCTCCACAAAGACTGTAATTTTTATCAAATGAAATAGCAGCAATTCCAGTTATGCAAACATGGTCTACAGCCCAACAAGTTGGTTCCTGCGTTGGAAAACTATTTTTATTGGGAGTTCCTCCGTTGTGCATCTTCATCAATTGAACATAGGATGCTGGCAGTTTAAAACCCAATTCACTTTCTACTTTTTCGATTAATTCTGTTGTAACTGGCTCACAAACATATTCTTTAAGACTGTACTCATCATCGTCCCAAAAATCGCTAAAATCAAACTCTCTGAAGTATTTATCCATATATAATTATGATTTTAAAATAATTAAACATTAACCAATTCATTAATTTCTATTTAAGTAAGTGATAAGATCAAATTAACATACACAAATAAATTTCACAAAAATCTGATTATCAAATATTTGAATTATATTTTGATGCTTATTAAATTGGTCTTATCACTTAGGTAAACATAAATAATCGACACACTTTTGATGGGTTCTTTT
>JAHDGP010000159.1 GCA_020627525.1 Bacteroidota bacterium | reverse complement strand
TAATATCAGAGCTTCTTTCATCTCCGAATTTGTAGCTGTACATTCCTACTGTTGATCCAGGACCCCAGAACCATCTTAAGTTATCAACTGCATCTATATCATAGTGCATCTCATACAAACCAGTTACATTTAACGTGATAGCATCAAAATCTAAACCGCTTGTATATGCAATAAGTTCTAAATAATTTCCGTCTCCTCCCATTGCTGTTTTGTAGGTCAAACCTAAACCATCTGTAAATCTTGCACCTATGGCAGATGAATACACATCATTAGAGGATTTATTCAGCTGTGCATTTACATTTACTGAAAATGTAATTAACAAGAATAAAGAAAGTGCCGTGTAGATTAATTTTTTCATTATAAATTGTTTAATTCTAAAATAAATTTAATTAGTATGTTGACAACAAAATTATGTAATAATTTTTACATCACCTCCAAATATTGCAGAAAAATGATATAATAATTTTCTTTTTACCTCTTCAATATCAACACTATCTGTCTCCAACTCTGTTGATAATGAGGTTACACCTTTGTCTTCTATACCACAAGGTATAATATTCTTAAAATACGAAAGATCTGTATTTATGTTAAAGGCCCAGCCGTGCATAGTCACCCACCTTGAGCACCGAATGCCCATTGCACAGATTTTTCTAGCTCTTTCATTTTTGTCAATATCCAACCAAACACCCGTTGCTTTCTCAATACGACCTGCCTCTAAACCATACTCATTCAATGTTTTTATAATACATTCCTCCAAAAACCTCAAATATTTATGTATATCTGTAAAGAAATTTTCTAGATCCAAAATTGGGTAGCCGACTACCTGACCAGGACCATGATAAGTAATATCTCCTCCTCTGTTTATCTTCTCAAATTGTATATTTTCTTTTTTCAATTGATCATTTGAAAGCAAAATATTTTCTTCAGAGCCACTTTTTCCAAGTGTATATATGTGTGGATGTTCACAAAATATCAAGTAATTAGGCGTTAAAATTTGCTCTTCAATATCCTTATTTCTATTAGCTATTTTAATATCTACAATGCCTTTCAAAAGTTTTGTTTGATATTCCCAAGCTTCATTGAAATCAATTTTACCCAAATCAATAAATTGTACCTCCTTGTTTAGCTTGCTGTTCATCCTGTCATTTAAAATTTAAGTAAAACATAAGAGCATAACCTACTCAAAGTCTGTGTACAATAAATACTTCTTGCGTTTTAATTTATACTCCATCAAATCTTCTAAATAAGCTTCTTTTATTGCACTTTCAGTTTTGCCCTGACTGATCATTTTTCTCACCAAATCAGTACCAAACAGTTTATCAATAAACATGTTTTTATTGAAAAATGGTTCCTTTGCCTGAATGACACCTGATTTAAAGTAATTGTGGTATTTTAACAAATAGGATAAATCTAAATCATTAATACTTTGCAACGTTTCAAAATCCAATGTTGATAAATTTTCTCCCTTGCAAATCTTGTTCTCATGTTTCGGATATTTTGCACCTTCTTTACTTTTTGGTGTAAATGAATAGGTAGACGCTGAATTATTTGGATAACCAATAATTGAAAAAGGTTGATCTGTACCTCTTCCTATGCTGACAGGTGTTCCCTCAAAAAAACAAAGATGAGGGTACAAATAAATAGATTGCATATCAGGCAAATTGGGGGAAGGCTTTACAGGAAGTTTGTAAAAGGTATTGTGATCATAACCCACGCAAGTAATTACCTCCACATTGCAATTAATGCCCCCTTTCAGCCAACCTTCTTCATTTATCATACAAGCCAGTTCTCCAACTGTCAAACCATGAACAATCGGTATTTTATGCATTCCTACAAAAGATTTGAAGTTTGAGTCAAGAATGGGTCCTCCGATATAATGACCATTTGGGTTGGGTCGATCTAAAATCACCAACTTTTTGTTATTCTCAGCACACGCTTCCATCACATAATGCATCGTTGAAATATAGGTGTAAAATCTGGCTCCCACATCTTGAATGTCAAAAACAACCACATCAACACCCGAAAGTTGAGCAGCAGTAGGTTTCTTATTTTTTCCATACAATGAAATCAGGGGAATTCTGGTTTTCACATCCACAGCATTGTTAACCGTTTCACCAGCATCAGCTGATCCACGAAATCCGTGTTCAGGAGCAAATATCTTATTGATTTTCACACCATTGTCTATCAACACATCAACCAAATGTTGATCATCAATCATTGAAGTTTGATTGACAACCAATGCAACATTTTTGTTTGACAAAATTGGAAGGTATTGCTCCAATCTTTCAGCTCCGACAGTTATGTTTTCATTATCAAATTGCGCTAAAACATTCAATGAAAGTAGTAGGCATAAAATTGCAATTGTTTTTCTCATGTTCTCTTAGAGTCTCAATAGACAAAATTGTTTATTTAGCAAAGTAGAAAAAGCAATTCCTAACTCTTACCTTTGCAGCAATCCACATGGATTATGGATGCAAAGAAATGAAAAAATATAGATAGAGTTGTTTTCCATTCAATAAAAAGTATAGAGTAAATCATTGAATTTTCCTTTTTTCATAGCAAAACGGACCTCAGGAGTTCGAAAAAACACCTTTTCAGGTTTGATAATAAAGATTGCGACGGTCGCTATTGCCCTCTCTTTGGCAGTTATGCTGATTGCTGTAGCCTTTGTTGGTGGATTTAGGGAAGAAATCAGCAAACGTGTATTTGGATTTGATGGGCACATTAAAATCACCAATTTTGATGCAAATAAGTCTTTAGAAGAAATTGCCCCTGTTAACCTTGACCAGGCGTTGTATGATAATCTTTTGCAATCAGATGGCGTTAGAACTGTTCAAAAGTTTGCACACAGAGTGGGTGTTTTGAAAAATGATGAAATTATTGAAGGCATTGCACTTAAGGGAATTGATTCAGATTTTGATTGGGAAAATTTTCAACAATACATTTTTAAGGGAGCAATAATGCCCATTGTTGATACAGTAAAATCTAAGAAGATATTAATGTCCACCTATACAGCAAATCGACTAAAATTAAAAGTTGGCGATGATGTAATTGCTTATTTTGTTAAAGATAAAATTAAGTATAGAAAGTATAATATTGCTGGATTGTACAAAACGGGCTTAGAAGAGTTTGATCATCAGTTTGCATTGGTTGATATAAAAGAAATACAAAGATTAAATAAGTGGGAACCAAATCAGATTGGAGGACTTTCTGTTTTTGTGGATGATATAGATGAAGTAGATGCGATAAATGAACATATTTATTACAACCTATTAGATCATGAAACAAGATCCTCCACAATCCGTGAAACCAATCCTGGAATTTTTGATTGGCTGGAATTGCAAGTTACCAATGAGATTATCATTTTAGCATTGATGATTATTGTTGCTGTGATAAATATGATCACCGCCCTACTCATTCTAATTTTAGAAAGAACCAATATGATTGGAATCCTAAAGGCACTAGGAGCTGAAAACAAAAGCATCCGACAAATCTTTTTGATAAAGGCAGCAAAAATCATTGGTGTGGGAATGATATTGGGCAATGTCTTAGGTTTAGGCATCTGCTTTATTCAATATTATTTTCAAGTCATCACCCTACCCGAAGAATCTTATTACCTCTCCGTCGCTCCTGTTCAGTTTAATTGGCTGCTCATTCTTCTAATCAATATCGGCACCTTTGTAATTGCCTTATTCACATTGATTTTTCCATCTTTTCTAGTAAGTTGGATAAATCCTTTGAAGGCAATAAGGTTTGATTAGTTTTGTTACAATCCTTGTAATAGTAATTAACACCTGCTTTACAAATAAGGTATTTTTACTCTAAAAATTATTTGTTCGCTAAGCGATATTTGTATTGTAATCAAAACAAAGATATTTAATTGAGTAGCTACTAATCCCAAATTGATTGCAAGGTGAATTCCGAAAAACCTTATTTAAAAGAGTAGGAAAATTAAATTAACATTATTATGGCAACATCAAACCAAGCAAGAAATCTTGCAACAACGGATTCAGGACAACAAGCATTTGCAAGCGCTCTTCAAAAAAAGCTAACCGATGTGTTTTCAAGTCAACTTGACGGTACATTTAGCCCAATGAATGTTTCAAATGGTTTTTATTGGGGAATTCAATTTGGACCAAACAATTACTACAATTCGAAGTCATTGAATCAAATGGAATTACAGGCAGTAAATGGCAGCAATGGTATTATGACTATTGATGGCGCAAATTTCATTACCACTTATAATGGAATTTTGAATAACATCATTTATGGATTCTCTGATGCAGACCAGGCAAAACTTGATCAAGAAGCAAAAAATACTGCTTCACAAATGCAGGCAGTTATTTCGTCTTGGGAGAATGACAATGGCGCCCCAATAACTCAATCTGACATTACCGATTCTAAATGTCATCCTGCAACAAAATTGGGTTATATTTTCCAACAAGTCCAAGATAATTGGAATGGTGATATAAACAAAATTCCTTCTCTTTATAACTCATTTAGAGTTGCTTACCAAAATTATAAAGTTGCAGCACAAATCTCTTTCCAGTTATATTCTGCTTCAGCAGCAGCAATGTCTAAGTTATCAGCTGCAAGAGCTAATTCATTGAATCCTTCTGCTACAAATGGTGGTTTGCAAACAGCAGCAAATTCTTATAGTGCAGCAATTGGACCATTTCCTACACAAAACAAAATCAATGGTGATCTTCAAACTCTTTCCAACAAAGCTGAAATCTCTTTGTCTTTGTCTAAATTCAGTTCTAAATCAACTTCATTAAGTGTATCTGGTGGTGCCGCAATTTCAATTCCAATTTTAGATTTTCTCAGCTTAGATTTAGGTGGAAGTGCTTCTTATAGTTTAGATACATTTACTTCTTCTTCTTCAACTGTAGAAATGACGATAACTTATGAAGGCATTACATTTGTTGGTGTACCAGTAACCGATGGAAACTTGTCTACCAATAATACAACAGGATGGTATGATAACCATATTTTGATGCAAGCAGTTGGAAATACTGATCAAAAGCAAACAGGTTATTCTCTTCAAGGTTCTGAATATCCAGTAAATCAATATTTCGGAGCTGGAAAAGAATTCTCAAGAATTAAAACTTGGGTAATCAGCCAGCAACCAAAAATTTCAATGAAGTTCTGTAATGCTGATACAAATGCAGTTACATCTAAATTCAAAGAACACAGCGAGGCGTCTGTTAAGTTGTTTGGAATATTTGGAATAGGTTCTGTATCTCAAGATTATTCAGTAAGTAAAGTCGATACTGATACATCAACAGGTTGTGTAACTGTTGAAATGGGACCTTCAAAAGTAATCGGTACAACTCCAGCAAATGATTCTTCAGCATATGTTATTGGTGGTGTTGCTTCTTATCCTCCAAATGACATCTAGAATTAATTAATTTTTTGAGTTGAGTTTAATATTAAATACTCAGTTAAAAGTTGATATTCCACATCAAGCTAATTACAAAAATATACTTCAATGTGCAGTAAATCTTTCAGTCTTGGATTTGCTGCACATTTTTTCTTACATCATTGTAAAAAATTGTGTTTAAAACAATATTCTATTGTTAAAAAATGTTAGTAGATGAATAATTCAAAATTAAGGATCATTGAAAATTCAATTGACTTACTTTTGAAAAAATTTAAGCTTACAGTTTTTTTTAATTAAATAATTTATAAATGAGAAAATCAGCATTTTTCCTGGCAATGCTTTTAACTACGAATTTCTTATTGGCACAAGAAAATACCACTTCTACCCCATTTGTTATAGGTGGCACATTAAATTTTTCTGCTGACAAGAATTTCAGATCATTACCAAGTACTTTAGGTATAAGTACAACAAACCCAGACATTGGTCAATTTGTCGATCTAAACAAATCAAAAAGTTCTTATTTTGCATTTACGCCTTATGGTGGAAAACATTTAAATAAACATTGGGTGACTGGTTTATTGTTCGATGTAAGGCGAAGCAAATTTGAAACAACAACGATGGTCTTAAATGATAATCCGCAAGACAGTTTTCAACAGTTTAGCAAATTGACTATAAACACCAAACAGTATGGATTTGGTATTTGGGGAAGATACATCTTCAACCCGGAAAACAAGTTCAAAGTATTTATACAAGCCAATGCCTCCATAAATTTTATTGAAGAATACATTAATCTTGAATTAGGCAATAATTATACAAACAAAACAACTTATGTTGATTTTGGATTGAGTGCCGGAGCAATTTATGATATATCGAATAATGTTAGAGCATTATTGAAAGTCGGAGGAGTATCTTATGTGAACGGAGAATCTAAAATAGACTTGATTGATTCACCCACAAACTTCAGTTCTTTCAAAACCAATATAAATCCATCTTCCGTTTCTTTTGGGCTGGAGGTTGGTTTTTGAAATTCAACAAAGTATTAAAAAACTAAAATCCTTCAAGTTAAAACTTGAGGGATTTTAGTTTTTAATATATTAGCAGCTTAAAATACCTGAAACAAATGGCACCAAAAATAGAAGAAACCAAAAAAATTAACCTTTCAGGTCGCATAATTAAGTATGGCATTTCTAAAGATGACCTAATTTTTGCCATTTCATATTCTGGTAAAGAATGTTATTCCATTGTTGAAATTTCTCCTGAGGATGGAATAGTATGTTGAATCAAGACTATCTATTTGAATTCATCAGATATAAACGGATTAATAAAACTATAAAAAAACCACAAAGTTAAAAAAAAGACCATCGAATTAATTATTATTAAAGGAAGTGTAAACCAATTCCAGTTTGAAAACTTGAATGCATGAATAATTCCCGATAATATTGATGCGATAATAATTCCATAATGAAAACATATAACAGCATAATAATTTATTCTTAAGGAATAAATCTTTCCTTCATTTCGCAACCAAGATTCGAAGCCAAATGACCAATCGGGACTTATCTTTGAAACTTTCTCCTCAATTGTTTTTATATAATTGCCAGCCCTTAACATTCTTGCTAGTTCACCCAACCAAATCCCAAGAAAAAGATAACTAATTATTGGTATGCATATTAAAAAGAAAACATATATCAATACATTCTCTTCCTCTTTCCAAAAACCATAAGCATAAGTAAAAACAGCAGAAATAATAATAACAGCTATTCTTAAAGAAGAATGTTGGTTTTTTATTGCTCCTAAGCTCTCAAATCTAATACTCTTATATTCTTCAATTAAAAACAAAAAAATGCTATTTTCTTCAATCTTACTCAAACCGATAATATTTTATAATGAATATTAAACAAAAATCATTCCTAATATTAATTGCATTTATTTCTATTTAAAGTACTAATACAACAAGTATTTGCAATCAAATTGGTATGATTTTTTTAATAAGCATTTAAAAAATCATCTGTTTATATTATCAAAGTTGATCTAATTTTTATTGTGAAAGTTAATTACCAACGGTGTCCAGTATTTTCTAAAAAATACTTTGTTGTCCACTCAGGTGTGCATAGGTCCTTTTCTTCTAAAATATGAACAAACCCCATATCTTGCTCCAAGTCAGCATACTTTGTGTTTTCATGAGGTCTCATATCTAAAATATAATGCCTTTCAATATCTCTTGTTCGACCAAAATTATAAGTTTCTCGGTATTCTACTCTTTCTTCAATATCTCCATCAATACGAAATCCTGATCTATGGATAATTAACTCAAACTCCCCTTTTAAGTCTCCATCGTCGTCTCTTACAAATTTTCGACTGTAAGGAGGCATATCTGATTTTTGAAAAATAGAAGGCTTCCTTGCATCCTTATATTCATCTGCAGGCATATGATATTCATTTAGCAGGGTTGGCAGCTCTTTCCAAGTATTGCCAAAGTTATCATGAAATGTATTCCCACCATTACATATTCCATATAAAAACAAAACATGTTTAAAATTAAATTTATTGCGGTGTATGTGATAATAATCGAAGGCTTCCTTTTCTTTCTTATTTAACTTTTTTAAACCTTTAAAAAGAGAAACCTTATCTAATATCTCTTTGAGTTGTTTCTGTGATAATCCAGGATCATTCATTGCTTATTTATTTATGAAATTAGAAAACAAAATAAATTAAATATTGGTAAATGAAGCTGAATTACATATTAGTTTGCAATTTAATATAAAAAAATAAAAGTCTCAAGATTTGTGTAAGAAAAAAAGTAAAACAAAGTGTCTTTATGTTATTTACCCATAAGCAACTACTTTGATCTTATTGTTTCATCATAGTTGTGTATATAAGTTTCTTTTTTAGATTTTGGTAACTTTGCTTTCTCACAAAGCACACATCAAAATATTTGAAGGAAGGGTGCATTTCAAGAAAATCACTTTCCAATATATCAATTGATGCTCACAACAAGAAAAACTCTATTAAAAAGAGAAAGTTGTCAAGCATCCCGTCAAATATGGATAGCTAGCTTTAATGGTAAACTCAGAATCTATATATTAACTGCTGAACAGTAGAATCTAGGCAAGATAAAAAACTTAATTATTCAAGTCTAGAATCTTTGATTAATGATCAATGTGAAAGTCAAAAACATTTTAAAAAACAAAAATCCCTCAAGTTAAAACTTGAGGGATTTTTAGTATTTAGTTGCGGGGACAAGACTCGAACTTGCGACCTTCGGGTTATGAGCCCGACGAGCTACCAACTGCTCCACCCCGCGATATTGGATTGCAAAGATAGAACTTATTTTATTAGTTGTATTTTTTTTATCATTTTTTTTGAAAAAAAATTTGAGATGTGCTTTTTAAGTAGGCATACATAATCGCCACTTCTTGATTAAAGAGATTTTTTCGAGATACAAGTGGACCGACAATTTATGGTCGACAGTTCTGAAGTAGGTCGAAAAAAGAACCAATCAGAAGTGGGTCGGTTATTTTTGTTTACCTACTTATCTTTGAAGTTGTTTAGAATTAACGATTATTTTACATTGGAGACCACAGAGTAGTCAAATGATCCTTAAACCCAAAACTGTTGGAAAATGGCATCCACATTTATCCAGAAAATAAAATGAAAGTTTAGGCAAACTGATAATTAAAAACAAGGATCATTCCAAAACTACAAAACAAAAATCCTACATTTGCAATCAATTAACAATACACTATTATACTTGTTATGGATTATTTTAATGATTTCAAAGTCCTATAATAAAAACAATATTAGCAATGTTTATATTAGATCAAAAAAACAGTATAGC
>JAHDGP010000158.1 GCA_020627525.1 Bacteroidota bacterium | reverse complement strand
GAACAAATGTTATTTATAAGAAACGATTTTATCCTTAACTAAACAACATTGAATGCGAGAATGCGAGAATTTTTTTTCAATGTTGTTTAGTTGGAAGCTGGAAAGTTTTTTAGAACTTCACGTTTGTTTCAATGCATTGATGAAATAACGGAATGTAGAATAAAAATTATTAACTTTACGTGTAAAAATAAATTCCTGGTAGAAAAAAGTAGAACGATTCAGTTAAAATTTTAAAATGATCTATTGTAGCATTATTCACATTAAATCATTACAACATTAATCACATTGCAACATTAAAGCATTGATCACATTAAAAACAGGAGGAAAATGCTAAAAAAACTTTTTGTTCAAAATTACGGGATAATAGAAAAAACGTCTGTTGACTTTTCAGATCGCTTGACGATCATAACTGGAGAGACTGGATCTGGTAAATCTATGTTGCTTGGGGCTTTATCTTTGATATTAGGGAATCGTGCTTCTTCTTCTAATATTCTTTTTGATAAAAATAAAAAGTGTGTTGTGGAGGGTTTGTTTGATTTGGAAAATAAATCTTTAAAATCATTTTTCGATGAACATGATTTAGACTATGAACCTGAAACAATCGTTAGAAGGGAAATTACGGCTTCTGGAAAATCTCGTGCATTTATAAATGATACTCCTGTAAATTTGACGGTCTTGAATCAATTGAGCAATCGCTTGATAAATTTGCATGGACAACACCAATCATTGTACTTAAATGATAAGAGTTATCAACTTTTTATTTTGGATAATTTGGCTGGTCATTTAGATAAGGTTCAAAAATACAAAACACAATTTTACAAATATCAAGATAAGGTAGTCAGCTTGAAAGAACTGAAATCTAGTGCCAATCAATTGAAAAAAGAGTTGGACTACATTACTTTTCAGGCGAATGAATTGGAAGAAGCCAATTTTGTATCTGCTGATGAACAAATCAGTATAGAAACTGAGCTAAATGAGTTATCAAATTCTGAAGAGATACGCACAACACTTTTGGAATTGGGAGAATTGTTTTCAGGTTCGGAATCACCTATTCAAAATTCATTACAAAAAATAAAAAAGAACTTCGCCCGAATCGCTGATTTCGGTGAGAAATATCAAAGCTTAAATAAGCGCTTGGAAAGCTTAATTTTAGAAATGAATGACCTCTCTTCAGAATCCTCTTATGTTGCGGAGAGTGTAGAATCAAATCCAGCGAAGGGGCAAGAGCTTAAGGAGCGTTTAGACCTTATTTTGAGATTGCAGAATAAGCATCAGTTGGATTCTGTTGAAGAACTAATTGCATTAAAAGAGGAGCTTATTAGTAAAAGGGACTCTGTAATGGTTCAAGGGGATGAGATCGAACGCTTGGAAAAGGAGTGTATTGATTTAAAGAAAAAGACCTTACAGCTGGCTGAGAAAATTTCAAAGAAACGGCAAAAAACAGTAAACATTTTATCAAAAAAAATCAACCAACAACTGTTCGACTTGGGCATGGAACATGCAGCTCTTCATGTTCAGTTAGAAACCAATAAAGATGAGCTTACAAAAGTGGGCATTGATCAGGTACAATTTTTGTTTGCTTCCAATAAAGGTAGTTTGCCTGTTGAAATCAAAAAAGTGGCTTCAGGTGGAGAGTTGTCTCGTTTAATGCTTTCAATCCAGTCTTTGCTAGCAGATAGTTCACAATTGCCTTCTCTGATATTTGATGAAATAGATACGGGGATTTCTGGTGAGATAGCGATAAAAGTGGGTAAGGTTATGAAGAGAATTTCAGCAGATCATCAGTTGATTTGTATTACGCATTTGCCTCAAATTGCATGTATTGGTGATAAGCATCTTAGGATTTTTAAGACCGACGAAGGAAAACACGCCGTTTCTAAAATTGAAGAGATCGACGGAGAGGAGCGAATCATCGAGATCGGCACAATTTTAAGTGGCGAGCCACCAAGTGATAAGGCGAAAGACAATGCCAGAGAGTTATTGGCATTTATGAATTCTTGAGATCAATTTAAATTATCTGTTACTTGATTGAATCTGTTAAGTCAGAAAGTCGTTTGTTTTAGGCAATTTGTATGATTGCCAAATCCTCAGCTTAAGATTTGATTATTTTTAAATTAGTACTTAAAGGAGACATACCTACTTTTCTGGTAAATGATTATCTTTGCGGCTGAATAAATAATATTATTATGAGTATTTTAAGTGGATTGACTACAAAAATTCGTAGCAAATTAACTTCGACAAGAAAAAAATTGGATGAAAAAATCATCGAAAAAGAGCATTTTGATTTTAGAGTTGAGGTAACGGCTGCAAAAAATGTTAAAAGTATCTATATCCCTGAAAAGTATGTTGATAAGATGGATGATCTTAGAGTAAATGCTAAAATGGTTCACGCTATCAACTTGGCTTTGAAAGATGCTGAAGATTTTGCTGTTGATGAAATAAAATCAGCTGGAGATACTATTATTCCAGGATTTGCAAAAGTATTTAAAAGAAAAAAAACAAGTTAGAAGGGGTGTTTAGGGACGAATTATTTAGTTTGTCCCTAAACTGTATCTAATTCTTTCTCTTTTTGCTTCTCAAGCTTTGCTCGACAGTTGGATAAAACTTCACTAAAATGATTTTCAAGTTGGACATTCGTTCCACTTAATTCAGTGACAACTTTATCAGACCAGTCCAAATATTCTTCTTTTCTTTTAATTGACCAACCTTTTGGTGGGTTGCCAATAATGTCTTTAATATTGCAAATTTTATCGGCAATTTTCAATGCTCTGGCAGATCTACATTTTGAAGAAGCAGAAGTTATTTGCTTTTCTTTTCTCTCATGTTTTGACAAATTTTTATCGTCTGTGCAATCCAGTACAATTTGTAAAACATCTTCTCCAAAATTTTCTAAAATTTCTTCAGGTGAAGTGTCAGTATCTTCTATTGTATCGTGCAAAATAGCAGCTGATAAAAGTGAAATATCATTTTCCCCATTTTCGGCTAAAATTTTAGCAACTTGAATTGGGTGGTTTATGTAAGGAATTTTTCCATCTTTTCTCGTCTGATATTTATGCTTTTGTGAGGCAAAATGCAAAACATTTATCAACTGTGGCAGCAAGTCATCATTTTCCATATTCTGTATTTTAATTGAAATCAACTCTAATTTAAGCTTTTAAGCTGTATTAATCAATACGTAGTAAGATACTTAACAGTTCAACTTGGCTTGTTTTTTGGTATTAGGAAAGGAGAATCTTTCACTTTCATGACCTTTTTGGGTAGATAAATTAATCAAGAATATAGAAAGTCTGTAAAGAAAATAGGTTTTTTGTTTGTTACGGTTTGCTGAAGTATCTTTGTTCTTGGTTTAAAAATAAAAAAAAATAAATAGATTTGAAATTAGCTGCGATTGATATAGGTTCCAATGCCGTGAGATTACTGATTTGTAATGTGCTACAAAAGAAAAATAAAAAAATATCTCTAAATAAAGAATTACTAGTACGTGCGCCAATTCGTTTGGGAGAACAATCTTTTTTGGATGGTGAAATTTTTGAAAACAAAATTGTTCTTTTATCCAAAGCTTGTTCAGCTTTTAAAAACTTGATGGAAATTTACGGAGTTGAACACTTCAAAGCTTTTGCTACTTCGGCAATGCGTGAGGCTAAAAATCATAAGAAAATTGTCGATAGAATAGAATCTGAAACGGGTGTTGCAATTGATGTTGTGCCTGGAACAAAAGAAGCAGAAATCATATATTTTGCTTTTAGTGATTTGTTGGCAAATCAGATGCATGATACTTTTTTGAATATTGATGTTGGGGGAGGAAGTACAGAGTTTGTCGTTTTTCACAATGGTAAAGTTGTTGAAAATAAATCTTTTAAAATAGGAACATTAAGAGTATTGAATGACATTGTCGAAGAAGAAACCTGGGAAGAAATGAAGGTCTGGTTGTCAAAACTGAACCAGACTTACGACAATATTTATGGCTTGGGTTCAGGAGGGAATATTGTTAAAATTCACAAATTGTTTTTTAATAATCCCAATGAGGCAATTATTCCATCAACATTAAAGCAAATTCAAAAAGAGCTAGATAGTTATACCGTTAGAGAGCGAATGATCAATTATGATATAAAGGCAGACCGTGCAGATGTGATTGCACCAGCAGCCAAAATATTTAACAATGTTTTGGATTGGGCGAATATCAAAAGGTTGTTTGTTCCAAAAATCGGATTGTCCGATGGCATTATCCGTGAAGTTTACAACGATTATTTGCGTGAAAAAGGAAAAATGTAATCGTGTAAAGACGCGATAAATTGCGTCTCTATATCCAACAACCATCATTTCCCAAACGACCGTATTTTATAACGTGCCCCCAACATCACATATCGACCAATTCGGTTTCTAATGGTTTCACTGTTTGTGTTGGCAAAACTTGTTCTGGAAATATTCAAGCTTTCATCCAATAGGTTCATACCCTTAACATAAACACTTATTTGGTTATCCAAAAATGTTTTGGTAATGGAAGAGTTTAGAAAGTTTATCTGTGTTTCTTCGCCAAACTGCTCAGCAGAATACCGTTGATGTTCATAGCTAACATCCCAAGTCCAAGTATCCGAAAGGTACCACACCAAATCTGAGTAATAATTGTAAGTGAAATAGCTTTGATTCTGATCACTGTTTTCCTTATAATTATTAAAATTTGAATTCATTTTAAATCCAGCCAAAACATCAATAAGTTCTTTCTTTTTATTTTCCAATTGAATGGTTTGAGAATATACAGTAAATGTACTTTGGTCAATTTCACTGTTAACAGATAAATCAGAATTGTTAACTGATAAATTTCCCCTCAAACTGATTTGCAGATTGGCATTTTGAAAAGGTGTTTTGAAATTGTAATAAGCACTGTTAGTCCACGCGTTCCCCAAATTAACAGGCGTAGTCGTAGTCGTAAATTTTTCATCCGTAACTCTAGATTCAATAATATTGTCTTCCTTAAATTGACTCGTAATTCCAAAGAAAAGAGACCTTAAATAAAACTGATTGAAGTTTCTAAAATTGACTCTAAATTGATGTAAATATTCCCTATCCAAATCTGGATTTCCAATGTAAATATTTTGCCTATTACTGTTGTCCAAAACAGGCTGCAAACGATCAATAGATGGGATACTCAATTCAGTATTGTATTTCAATTCAATACTAGCAGACTTATTCAACTCGTACTTGAAATCAGCATTTGGCAGCAAACCATTATACGTTTTATCAATACTTTCATTCGTATCCAAATCTTTATTTTTAAGATCAATGTATTGATAATCTAGACCAACTGTATAACTAAATTTTTTCCTAATGTCTTTGAAAGCCAATCCACCAGTATTTTGACCATAATCGCTTTTAAACTGGTTGGATAAAATTTCATCCTTAACGTAAATGTCGTCTGAAGCATTAAAATCTGAAAATTCTTTGTTGCGTTCATTCGTATATCCAGCTCTGGAAACTTTAAAGTTTAAATATTTCGCTTCACCAACAGGTTCCACATAATTTACACTGACAGCATAGTTATCTTGATAAGTATTTTTATCTTGCAGTTGGTCTTGAATTTCAATATTTGTCAAATCAATACTAGGATAGGATTCTAATGTGTTTTGCAAATATCTTAACTCTGAATTATTCGTGTCATTATATCCCAGATCAGTCGTCAGAAATCTTCCTTTCTTTTTGAATTTTTTTCGATAAGATAATTGTCCTGTCCAATTTAGAATGTCACTCAAAGTTCGATTGTCTGTAATGCTTGAATTTTTCAAAATATCGACAGGAACAACAGTCTTTGAATTACTATCTTCATTACTGTCAGAATCTGTAAGTGCGAGATTAAGGTCTATTTTTATATCTTGATTGGCATCAAATTGATGGGTGAGTTTTGTCCTAAAACGATGATTGTTGAAATCACTGGATTCATCAGAGTCAGAATCTGTATTAAAGCCTAAAATATTATTTTGAATAGAAGAATTTATATTGGTAATATTGTCAGACTTGTTGAAAAAGTAATTGGAACGGAATTTCGTTTTTTCATTGAAATCAAAGTTGAAATTTAAACCCGCTGAAACAGCATCAGTAATTCCAGAATTTTCTCTTAAATTTCTTGGAACAGCGGAGAAATCAAAATTTCCTCCAGACATTAAATCTTCCAAACCTCCAGAAAAATTCAAATAATCTCTGATAGAAAAAGCACGCTCATTAATATTGTTGGTATTTGCCAAAACAGTCATTTGCATTTTATCTGTAAACCTGTTAAGGTTTGCTCCCGCTTCATAAAAATCTTCATAACCATATCCAGCTTTCACATTTCCAAAAACACCCTTGTTCATTCCATCCTTGATTTCAAGATTAATGGCTTTTTCTTGCTTGCCATCATCAATACCAGAGAATTCAGAAAAGTCCGATTTTTTATCAAATACTTGCACTTTGTCAACAACATCAGCAGGTATGTTTTTGGTAGCGACTTTGGGATCATCTTCAAAAAACTGTTTGCCATCTACCAATACTTTTTTTACTTCTTCGCCTTGTGCAGTAACATTTCCCTCTTTGTCCACTTCCACACCAGGAAGCTTTTTAAGCAAGTCTTCAACAGTGGCATTGGGTTTTGTTTTAAAGGCATTTGCATTATATTCTACGGTGTCTTTTTTGATCTTTATAGGGATAAATGAATCTGTAACAGTAACCCCCTCAAGCAAAACAGCATCCGTTCTCAATACAATTTCACCCATATCAACATTGGGATTATTTACAACAACCTCTCTTGCAAAAGTACCGTAGCCAACAAAAGTTATTTGTAGCTTAAAAGTACCATAACTTTCTGAGGTAACTCTAAACTGACCTTTCGCACCAACTAAGCCAAAGCTCTCCAATTTGTCATCTGCAGGATGCATCAACATTACAGTTGCGCCTTGCATTGGCGTGTTCAATGAATCCAATACTGTCCCAATAATTTCAGATTTATTTTGAGCATTTGCATTTATTGCAAATGCAGACAACAAGACTGCAATTATTCCCCAAAAAACAAATTTCTTAACCATTAGCTGTTATATGAATTTTTCTATCGAAAATGAATTACCTGTTTCCGCTTCCCCATCTACTTCCACGTTTGCCACCAGCTTGACCACCTTTGTTTCCTTGCCACATTTTTCTCATTTCCTCCATTTTCTCTTTTCTAATTGCATCAAATTCATCGGGGCTTACTTTCTTGCCTTTTTTTGGTACTTCAATTTGATCATCAAAATCATTCATTTCAACAGAAGTGGCAAGAATGGTTTTAAAGCTTTTTCCTTTAGCAAAATTTCCTCTTTTGAAAGCAGTTTCCGTTTCTACTTTAAGGATGGCGCCAGGAAGACCAGTATATTTTCCAGGTCCAATTGAAATAGGAATTTGTGGAGTAAACCAAGCGATAACGTTCGTGCTGTCAATAACAGTTTCCGCTTTCATACATACATATCCTGCAATTTCTGCTTGGTCAGGAGAAACCTTCCATTCGTGTTTTTCAATTTCTGAAGTAATCAAAAATTCTTTATCCATCATATTATCAGCTATCAAAGTTTTATTTTCAGCAGTGTTGAAATAATATTTAGCACTGCTTCCGCCCCCCATTCTCCATCTTCTTGTTTTGCCGCCAAAAGGATTGTCCTCCGATTCTTCCGCCGCTGTTTCATCCTCTTTGTAGTAGCTTTCAGTATCATTGAAATACAGTTCCATTACACTTTTAAATTCTTTTGGAATCATACTTGCGTACTGTTGTCTTTCTGGTGGTAGTTCAATGTCAAGTTCAGTTAAGTCCTGATAAACAATTTTTCCTTGATTTTGTCCAAAAAGAAACAAAGGAAAAAACAGTATAACTAATAGATTTAAAACTTTCATAAAATATTTTTTTTATAAATTTAGCTTTCTAATACGAGATTGTGATAGTTGTTAACATTGTTTAAGATAGTAACATACTACTTATTAAAGGATTCTTGCAACATATTGTTTATTTTAAAATTTAGACATCTGAAAAGTATCATCTATTCTTTAGAATAAATTTTATTCTCAATATTATAAAGATATTTTTTGGCGTTTCCATTGTCTAATGAGCAGTGTCGAAGGACAGGGCGGGCTTTTTGTGGATTTCCTTAATTTTCCAAAGAACACAAAAAAGGTTAATATTTAAATCAATATCAGCAATTTTTCCTAACTTAATCCTAGCAAAAAAAGAGTATTATGGCTAAATTTAAACTATCTGTCAATAAACAATCCTATGAAATAGATGTTGATCCAGATACACCTCTTTTGTGGGTATTAAGAGACTCATTGGGATTGGTAGGAACCAAATATGGATGTGGAATTGCTCAATGTGGAGCTTGTTCTGTGCATTTAGGGGAACGAGTTGCTCGCTCCTGCTCCGTCGCTATTTCAACCGTAAAAGACAAAGAAGTTACCACAATCGAAGGTTTGGACGATCAGGCCAAACATCCACTTCAAGAAGCTTGGCGAGCATTTGATGTTCCTCAATGCGGGTATTGTCAGGCAGGGCAAATAATGAATGCTGCATATTTATTGAAAAAACACCCCAAACCAACAGATGAGCAAATTGACCAAGCGATGCATGGCAACCTTTGCCGTTGTGGGACCTATACTCGAATTAAAGCCGCAATAAAATCATTGTAGGGGAAACCCTCGCGGTTTCTCTCAAAAAAAATTTTTGCGGTTTCCCTCGAAAAAAACTTGGAGGTTTCCCTCAAAAATTTTTTGTGGATTCTTGGCGATTCCCCTCGAAAAAAAACTTGGCGGTTTTCCAAATAAAAAACAAAAAAATGAGTAAAAATATTCAACGTCGTTCATTCCTAAAACTCACAGCAATAGCAAATGGTGCATTGCTTTTAGGCTTTAATTGTATTTCAGGCAATACAACCAATAACACAGTGGAAAAGATAGTCTCAGAAATTTTACCACAAAATTGGCAAAAACTCAATGCCTTTATAAAGATTGGAGAGCATGGAATTGTTAGTATATATTCTCCAAATCCAGAAATAGGGCAAAATGTAAAAACAGCTATGCCAATGATTGTTGCGGAAGAGTTAGGTGTTGATTGGGAAGACGTTGTTGTTGAACAGGCTCCATTGAGTATTGATTTTGATAGACAAGTAGCTGGAGGCAGTCAATCCATCAGAAAAAGTTGGACGGTATTGCGTCAAGCGGGTGCAACAGCCAGAGAAATG
>JAHDGP010000157.1 GCA_020627525.1 Bacteroidota bacterium | reverse complement strand
ATCTCTATATTTTACGCCAAGTGTACATTCAACAAACTTTGATGACATTCCCAACAGACCCGCTAAAATCATCCAAAAAGTTGCACCTGGTCCACCAATAGATATGGCAACAGCCACCATAGCAATATTTCCCAAACCTACGGTGCCTGATACTGCTGTAGCCAATGCTTGGAAATGGTTTACTTCACCATCCTGACCTTCGTCTTTTATAGTGTCAATAATATCGCCATCTATTGAGTGTACATTTTCGTCATCAGATTTTGTAGATTCTATATGATCATATTTGCCTCGAACAACTTGAATGGCAAATGGAAATTTTCGGACATTTATAAACTTGAAATATATGGTGAAAAACAGTGCGCCAAATACTAGTAAAATGAGTACTATCGGAATGTCGTTTCCAAATAAATTTATGGATGTAAAAACCAAGTCTTCCCAACCAACAGCCACGGGCATAAAAGCGTCATTGATTATTTCGTCAAACCCCTTTTCTTGCGAGAAAATATTTTGTGGATAAATTGAAAATAGGATAGAGTTTAGGAAGAAAATAATGCATTTTTTAAAGTGCCCTTTTTTTGAAATTGTTGCAAACATAAGATCATTTTTGATTGATTAATATGTCGCAATTTGCAATATGATTTTTCTCTGGGTGAGATATGTCAGAAGAGTTTGTAAAATGTCTGTAATAATTACAAATGTCAGTAGATTTGTTACTGACAAAATGATTTAAGTGTTTGATAATTAACTAGTAATACTTTTGTCTATTTCTATGTTGTTTTTTGGAATTCTCAGTCTAATTTTGCGATCTCTCCTCTCTGACATCTCGAAAAAAGCCTCCTTAAATGGTTCTTCATGCTTATTTTTGTCCCAAACTCCCTTACCGTAGATACCATCTAGAATCACATGAGTTAGTCTTTTAATTTCGTTATAATCTTTAATATCATAGTCTATGTTTTTATGATTATCCGATTTGGGTTTAATCTCTAACCAAGCTTCTTCTTCATGCTTTTTTTTACTAGCAAATTTTTGTAATTTTGGAAACATATTATTAGACAATCGAACCTTAGAATACTCAGGATTCTTGATTCCTTTTATCCAAATAATATTTTCTAATTTCCCACTGTCACTTTTGATTTTTTCAAGTTTTAGAAAAATGTTTTCAGGATTGATTTTTATGGTTTCTGAAATATCTTTTACCCAACTCAATGCTAGGGCAAAAAATATCATAATAAGATTTGTTTTAAAAATAGCAGAAAACAAAATTAGATTGATTTGCAAGTCTGTTAGTTTGAAAACTTGAGCAGCAAAAGTGATCAAGATGCAAACAGCAGATAGATAAGCAAGAATGTTTAGTTTTCGTTTTATGAAAGATTCCCATAATACATATCCAAGAAATAAGAGCGTCATTGTTGAATAATATACATCCAACTCGCTAATTAGTCGACCCGAACTGCCAAATATCAACTTGCTGAATGTCGGTAAAATGGAAAACAAAAAAGGCAATCCAATAATTATTGACCAGTTTTTAGACTTTATAACCTGTTCTATTACTTTGGGAAGATATTTGAAATAGGGGAGAGCTAATAAAATAAACAAACTATTGAGTAATGAAAATATACTTCTAAATCCAGATAAATAATTTTGATTTAAGAAAATATCGTAAGTAAACAATACCTCGACGATGCCAGAAAAACTCCAACACAAAATAGAAATAGCCAACCATACCTGACCAAAGTCGTCTTTTTTGCGTCCAATGTGATACCAAATTGACAGCAGTGCAATAAATGCAAATAAGCAAACGCCAAATTGCCACCAACCATAAAACCTCAAAATTGGTATGCTTACTTCTAAAATATTTATTGGCACAAAAAAGATCATCTTCAAATATATACTATTCTGAATAAGAAATTAAACGATTGAACTGTTTTAAGTTTAGAAACAGAATGTTAGATTATCTTAAGAATGTTAAACTAGAAGTGCTGCTATAATTTTTGGGAATTCATTTGCGTTTAGAATGTATGCAGAACAGTTTATCATTCACGAAATTTCCCCCAAATACACATAGTTATAAAGTTATATACAAAAAACGTTGTTAATGGGTGATTTGTAGATTTGTTGAAAATTAAATTGAAATTTCTCTTAATGAGAACATTGTATTGCATATTTTATTTATATCTTTGGAATTAAGACAGCTTCAAAATTATTTTGGTTAAATAATTCCAAAAAAATAAATTTACCGATTATGTTTTATATTGAACATCAACTCTGGTGGTGGGTATTCTCTGTCCATTCCGGAACGGATTACTATGAACGTTTATCAGGTGAAAATGTAGAAAGTACTGAAAATAGCGGTACTTTAAGTGAAGTTGAAAGTGAATCCGATACACAAAATGAGTTAAAAAATATTAGGGACACCCTTAATGCGTATGTTTCTCAAATAAAGGAGACAGCGAATAAATTCAATATTGATGGACGTGCAATAGCTGCTATTATAGCTTACGAGTATGAGTGCACCAATACTTCAAACTACTCTGGTTTCTCAGGGCTTGATATGTTTAAAAATGACTCTTCAGAGAAATCTGACAGTAGTGGACCCTGTAATTCAAGAATGACACAATATCCAATTTGTGTAAAGTTGAAAATACAAGATTTTATTCCAATAATTGGAGAGCGACTGAATTCGATTGCTGATCAATATTTTAAATTTTCCAAAGGCATTTATATAAAACATGATCCAATATTGTTGTCATTCTTTTTCTATGCAGGCAATGATAAAGTAGTGAAATATGCTAAAAGAAATCAGATAAACCCTAGGGAGCATCTTATGCAATGTTCTTCAAAAGCTATATATGTCAGTATGAGCGAAAAGGCAATTTGGATGAAAAAAGAGCTTTCAAGTTTTGAAAAATTCAGAACGGTTGTTAGCGTTCCCGACTATGTAAATGTGTTTGCTGTTGCAGTGTGAATTATGTAAAATAATTGGACTGAAGTGATGAGTTACAAAGTTTGTGCCAATAAACTGCATTTATTAAGGTTGTTTAAAAATAATTGGACTGAAGTGATGACTTACAAAGTCTATGCCAAGAAGGAACAAATTCATATTTATAGCCTTAAATAAAATTTTTGAAAGTTTTCTTTTTACTTTTATTATTGAATGGAGAAACAAAAGAAAATCCACCCAAAGGTAAAAACTAAATTACATCCGAGGAGTAAGCATCGTGAAAGGTATGTTTTTGAACCATTGATTGAGACTTGTCCTGAACTTGCGAATTTTGTCTTGATAAATAAATACGGTGATGAGTCGATCAACTTTTTTGACCCTGCAGCAATCAAGGCTCTTAATAAAGCTTTGTTGATGCATTATTACAAAATTGAGCGTTGGGATTTTCCAGAAAATTACCTTTGTCCGCCTATTCCTGGACGAGCTGATTACATTCATTACATCGCAGATTTATTGGCAATGAGTAACGACGGAGAAATTCCAATTGGTGCCAATATCAAATGCCTTGATATTGGTGTTGGAGCCAATTGCATTTACCCCATAATAGGGAATGCAGAATACGGTTGGTCCTTCGTCGGTTCTGAAATAGATACCTTTGCCATTGCAGCCGCCAAAAACAACGTCTCCAGAAATGTAAACCTACAAGACAAAGTTGAAATTCGATTGCAAAATGATCACAAAAATATTTTCAAAGGCATCATTAAAGAAAATGAATACTTTGATATTGTAATTTGCAATCCACCTTTTCACGCCTCGGCCAAAGCCGCTCTCGCTGCTAGTGCCCGAAAATTCAAAAATCTTACAGGCAACAAGAAAGGGAAACCCATTTTGAATTTTGGTGGAACCCACAACGAACTTTGGTGCGAAGGTGGCGAACCCCAATTCGTTTCCACGATGATTTCAGAAAGCGTTCTTTTCAAAAAATCCTGTGGCTGGTTTACAACGCTCATTTCACAAAAATCACATTTAAATAAAATTTACAAGTTACTCGAAACTGCCAAAGCCTCCGAAGTGCAATTAGTCGAAATGGGGCAGGGGAATAAACAAAGCCGAATTGTTGCTTGGCGGTTTGTCTGAACGTCGCTTCGACTCCGCTCAGCGACCGAGCGTTTGGTCTATAAATGCAATTGAAGCGCCGCTACATGAACGCATCCACAACACGCTCCCTTATTCGAAGTCCAGTCACAGACTTGAAGTTCAGTCACAGATTCGAAGTCCATTCACAGATTCGAAGTCCATTCACAGATTCGAAGTCCATTCACAGATTCGAAGTCCATTCACAGATTCGAAGTAGAGTCACAGACTTGAAGTCCACTCACAGATTCGAAGTCCATTCACAGACTTGAAGTATGGTTTCTGACTCGAAGTCAAGTCCCTGACTCAAAGTACGATCACTTAGCGGAGCCGAAGTGAGCCATCACAACTCCCCAATATCTTCATGCCACAATTTTGGATTTTTTTCGATGAAATTTTCCATCATCTCGATGCATTCAGGCAATTGTAGGTCAACGACTTCTACCCCATGTTCCTCCATAAAAGCTTTTGCTCCTTCAAAAGTGGTCGATTCACCAACAATCACTTTGGGAATGTTGAATTGAACGATGGTTCCAGCACACATATAACAGGGCATCAATGTTGAATAAATAACGGTGTTCTTATAAGAGCCAACCCTTCCCGCATTGAAAAGGCAATCCATTTCACCATGCAAGATCGGATTGTCTTCTTGTACACGCTTGTTGTGCCCTTGTGCAATAACTTCTCCATCCGCTTTCACCAAAACCGATCCAATCGGAATGCCGCCTTCCGACAAACTCTTTTTCGCTTGATCAATTGCCAATTGCATGTATTTATCTTTCATCGGTCTTTTTTTGATGTAAAGATAGTTTATTGAAATGAACTGGCGGCTTCGCCTTGAAAAATTTTGGGATGACAACCTTTGAAAAGGGAAAACAGCAGAGGACTTCAACGTGCCAGAGGTTAGATTGCCAAATTCAGGAAGTCTCAAAATAAATTTATGAATACCTTAAACCCCCTAAACCGTTACAAATTGAATGCCCTATTCAAAGGCAACCACACAAAATCACTCTCCCAAACACTCATTCAATCTTAAAATTATTGGATTAAAGTGCTGAAATTTTGGATGATTAGAATCTAATCCTTTAATTTGCGCTGTGAGAAAAAGTCGCCACTCCTTCAAACTTTTATCTCCTTTGGATTGATTGCAATTTTTACAACAATCTAATAAGTTTTCAAAGGTATCTTTACCACCTTTTGCTCGTGGTATTATGTGATCATAGGAATGTTCATATTTGCTGTTTATTACTGTGTCACAATAGAAGCAATTGACTGGAAAGTATATATATTTGCGAATTTTCATAAGATAAATGATCAGTTCTACTACCAAAGTTAAGCTAATAAACTTTTATTTGTCATGTTTATTTACCAGAATAAAAGTGGCTAAGGTTGTTGCAGAATTGAAGAAGGTTAATTATATTAAGGCGCTTTCGGATGGCAAAGCGTCATTTCGGCTTCGCTCAAAGACTGAGTGCTTTGTTGAAGACAAAACATTCGTTCGTTAATAAACTTGTAGCGACACGCAGAAAAAATGAAATATACTAAATTTTAATATGGCAAAGAACAAACATAACTACACAGCGGATACCATAAGAACCCTTGAATGGTGTGAACACATTAGAATTCGTCCAGGGATGTATATTGGAAAACTAGGAGATGGATCTACCATGGACGATGGTATATATGTATTGGTGAAAGAAGTGATAGATAATTCCATTGATGAATATATGATGGGATATGGAAAACAGATTGATATTGAAATAGATGAAGATAAAGTTTGGGTGCGTGATTTTGGTCGTGGTATTCCATTGACTAAGGTGGTGGATTGTGTAGCGAAAATCAATACAGGAGCGAAGTATGATAGTAAGGCATTTCAAAAATCTGTGGGTTTGAACGGAGTTGGTACTAAGGCTGTAAATGCATTGTCATCTTATTTTAAAATATCTTCTGTAAGAGATGGGAAAAAGAAAACAGCGGAGTTTGAACAGGGGCAATTGATAAAAGAACATCGCCAATCTAAGACTAAAGAGGAGAATGGCGTTTATACAGAATTTATTCCTGATGGGACTATTTTTAAAAAATTTAAATTTCGTCCTGAATTTATTGATAATAGATTGTGGAATTATGTTTATCTAAATGCAGGACTTACCATTCATTTCAATGGAAAAAAATATTACTCCAAAAGAGGATTGTACGACTTGTTGGATAGAAAGGTTGATGCGGCAGAACGTCGTTATCCGATTATTCATTTAAAGGGAGATGATATTGAAATTGCCTTGACACATACCAATCAATATGGGGAAGAATATTATTCATTTGTAAATGGACAATATACTACTCAAGGTGGAACACATCAGTCTGCATTTAGAGAGGCTATTGTGAAAACGGTTAGAGACTTTTATAAGAAAAATTTTGATGTTCAGGATATTAGAACTTCTATTTCAGCGGCAATTGCGATTCGTGTGCAAGAGCCAGTATTTGAATCTCAAACAAAAACGAAGTTGGGATCTACAAGCATTGGTCCTAATGAACCAACAGTAAAAACATTTGTCCTAGATTTTCTAAAAACAGAACTGGACAATTATTTACACAAATCACCTGAAGTTGCTGATGCTTTGTTAAAAAGGATTTTACAATCTGAAAGAGAGCGTAAAGAAATTGCAGGTATTAAAAAATTAGCCAAAACAAGAGCGAAGAAGGCAAACTTGCACAATAAGAAATTAAGGGATTGCCGTATTCATTTCAATAAAAAGAAAAACAAACGCCACGAAGAATGTATGATCTTTATAACAGAGGGTGACTCTGCAAGTGGATCAATTACGAAATCAAGAGACGTCGAAACACAGGCTGTGTTTAGTTTGAGGGGAAAACCACTAAATTCTTTTAACAAAACAAAAAAGATTGTTTACGAAAATGAGGAATTTAACCTGCTACAACACGCTTTGAATATTGAAGATGGTTTGGACGGACTGCGCTATAATAAAGTTATCATCGCAACAGATGCAGATATTGATGGAATGCATATTCGTTTGTTGTTGATGACTTTCTTTTTGCAGTACTTCCCAGATTTAGTGCGTTCAGGACACGTTTTTATCTTGGAAACGCCTTTGTTTAGAGTGAGAAATAAGAAAAATACTTATTATTGCTATTCAGAGTCTGAAAAAATGACTGCAATGAAAAAATGTGGAAAGACTGCTGAAGTTACACGATTCAAAGGTTTGGGAGAAATTTCGCCAGATGAATTTGGAAACTTCATTGGCAAGGATATAAAATTAGAACCTGTAACCTTGGATGAAAACAGCCCTACACAAAAAATGTTGCAGTACTATATGGGCAACAATACGCCAGAAAGACAATTGTTTATTATTGATAATTTGAGAGTGGAGAAAGAAGTAGTAGAGGATGAGTTAATTGAGGAATTGGTTGGGGAGAGTGAATAGATCGTATTTTCCTCAAAACCCAATTAGTTCGATCATTTTTTGAGCATTTAGGTCATTGTTGAACTTGGTTTCCAGTATATTTTTTCTGGGTTCAATGTCGTTTGAGGTAAATGCTTTATTCATTAATGTGTGAATATGATCAATAAATGCTGCTGCGTCTTTTGCAATGATACAACATTCTTCCAAACCAGTTTTGTCGACCATTGGAGGATTTACCAAGCAAAATCGTCCCATAAATAAGGCATTGAGTAGCTTTAGTTTGATGCCTGTATCTTGAAAAGTTGGTAAGATATTGATATGTGCTGTTTTGATCAAATTGTTCATTTCTTCGTGACTGAGATTTGAAAAAATCTTAATGTTGCGGTCTTTGCACTTGTTTATTAAGCTTTTAGAAGGATTTTTTCCAGCAATTATCCAGTTGAAATTTTGTGTTTTAGTATGAATTTTGTCAATAATAAAATTGACAGCTTCAATATTTTCATTTATTTCAAGATTTCCATGGTAAAGAATGAAATCGCCTTTTCCAGTTTGAATGTTTACTTTATCGTGTTGATGAAATACAGGAAGGTAATGGCTTGTCTTTGGAAAATATTTTTTGTAATACTCAGTATCATTGTGAGAAATACATAATAGTTTGTCGGCATATTTTAATTTGTATTCATATTTTTTTAAAAGAGCAGATTCATGAGAATAGAATAGTTTTTTTATCCAGTTGGATTCTTTTTGCCCAGTTTGTTTGTAATACTCCCATTCTATATTGTGCAACCTGACAATCATTTTGTGACGTTGCAAATCAGGATGATCTAAATACATACAAGTATGAAGTCCTTCACACATTACGGGATTGTTTATTTTTAACAAATTTTCGAATAATAAATTGTTTTTTCGAGAGTTTATAATAATAGGTGTAATAAACGAAAAGCTTTTAATATGGCTTTTTCTTTGGTAGTATTTAGTATTAAATTGTTCTAACTTGCTTTGTTTAGATCTGTTGTATAAAAAACAATGGAGATTTAATTCCTTGATTTTCAAGAGCTTTGATTCTGTAATAAATATCAATTGCTCCACCGTAGTTTGCAGGGTACGGTACGTTTAATGCTATTATTTCTAATTCGTTTCGCAGTTTTTTTTATTTTTTATCTTTGATATATATAAAAGTTACTATATTTGAAAATAAAGTTCTTCACTTAAAACTTAGCGCCATGTGGTAATTTAATCAACTACGAAGAAGTTCTTTGATTTTACAGCATTTTTTAAATGACTGTTTTAGTAAAAGAATCCCCCTAAAAGTGGGTCGTTTTTCGTGAATCAAATTGTCGCCGTCAGGTTCGAATGTAATTCTTACTTTTCGGCGGCTTTTTTTGTCCAAACAATTAGGTCATTGACCGAATTTGGTCTGTTTTTTTCATTCCACTTAAAATTATCGAATTTAAAATCGTAAGGATTGACATTGCTTATCGAGTGAAACTTGCCCGTAACCTGCTCATAAAATTTTATTTTAACAATCTCTTCTTCTTCAATCAATATTAAAATATTTTTACCCCCAGATTTGTTGACGCCATAAAACTTTTGTTCATCATCCTTTGCAAAGTAAATACTTTCCGCATTGGTATTGACGGTCATTTGCGTCAATTGACAATAATTCAAATGTCAAAGAATGGTATCACCTATAATTGAACAATCCTTTTTGTTCTTCACTACAAATGATGGC
>JAHDGP010000156.1 GCA_020627525.1 Bacteroidota bacterium | reverse complement strand
TATTTCTATTCATAAATATAAAAAATAATATTTATGAATTCAATAAATATTATTGATTCTTTGTATAACAGCCAACTAATACAGAATAATAATTGCCGTGACTTTCTTCACTTATCTTATTCAAAATACAAATTGAAATAAACAATGGAACGCATACATTTAAAGTCCTCCTTCGTCGAAAGTGTTGTCTATAATCCTGACACCCTCATTCTTGAATTGGTTTTCAGAAACAAAACCATTTACGAATACTATGAAGTTCCCACTGAGGTATATCTCGAATTCATTGATGCAAAATCACATACCAAATATTTCAATAGCCATATCAAAAAAGCATTTGAATACAAAAAAGTAGGATAACACCCTACTCGACCAATATCACCTGCTTTGTCGATTGTTTTCCATCAACCAAAATGGTGAAATTATAAATACCTCGGTTCAAAAAATCCAACTTGAAGGTTTGGATATTTGTTTGGTTAGGTATGGTTGCAAAATTGTATGTCTTTATTTCTTTCCCAAGATGATCGGTAATGATCACAAAAGCTTCAGAACTGTTAACCGATGAAGGCAATACAATTTGCACAAAGTCTTTCGTTGGATTTGGAAATACTTGCCATTTAATTTCTGCTGGTTTATTTTCCAAGCCTGCTACAATGGTTCCGCTTATTTCTCTACCTTCAACTCGTTGTTCTCCGTCGTCTTTAGCCAAATAAATATTTACCCAATCAGGACGCTCTGGCAATTCATCTTCCAACATAGTAGTAGTCCAATCCTCATCGGTTGATCTTTCAAAATTAGGATTTACAAATTCATAGTAAGAAGAAACAGGCCCCACAAATGCAGTCATTTTATAATCGTTCGATGGACTTGGTGCTAAGAAAACACCCAAATCAATTCCACCATTTGCAACTTGTAAAACATTACCAACAATATTGCCAGCCAAATCGGTCGTTTGAGTATGCACATCGGCAGTTATAAAGTCAGGATCTAACAAATCAATGTCTTTATTGTAATACAAATCTGTTATCCAGCCTGTCAATGCAATTCCACAAACAGCCGCATCATTCATCATCGTTTTTAAAAACATTTCTTCCTCTTCTGTAAATGGTTCTTTATTTAATTCTTTCTCCGCTAAAGTTTGCAATTGACCAATCACATTTTCAAAGCTGTTATAGTAACTTATAATTCTATCTACGTTTACATCAATATCGGCTGTTTCAAAAAACGTTCTTGCTTCTGTTGAAAACTTTGCCACTCTTTCATAAAATGCTGGATAAGGCTCCACATATGAATGCGGAAAACAACAACCAATACCACCTGTGTAAGATTGTGCAGCATATAGTAAGTTGTCGTGGCGCAACTGTGTCCAGGCAGCCAACTGTGTATTCATTTTTTCTTGTTGCCAAGCAGTTGTTTTCATAAATGGAGGTACTCTTTCTTCATCCCAATCTTGATCCTGACCCAATGATCTAATGGCATCCAACCACGTTCCATAAAAACCTTCCGTCCAATATTCTTTTTCTTGGTGGTCTACCAAATATCTTAAGCTCGCCAAATTTTTTGCATAATTATGTTCCTCAATTTCATCTTGCATCAAATCAATTGCATCATTATTACCCAGACAAATCAATGCATCAAGTGGATCTGGCAACAACCTAAATTTTACTCGGTCATGAACCAAGTTTGAAAAAATATAAGAATCAATGATGAATCGTTGACCCGACAATTTATAGGTGATAGGAAGTTCTTCTGGCTCTTCTGAATTAGGATCTGTGAAGTACGGGAAAGAGGCAATTCGTGATTTAAAATCGGGATCGTTTTCTAAAGCGTTGTAATAATTTTCAAAGTTGTTTAACAAATCATCCACTTTATGAATACCAAGTTTATCCAAAAGCAAACTATACTCATCAGCTGTGATATTATCACTTTCTCCAATCAGTTTATTTATAATTTTGTCATTTTGATCTAATAAGTGTTTTTCATTTGAAGACTCAATAAATTGATTTAAAAGAAATGCACTGCTGTTGATTCTCTTCTTTTCATCAAGAGAAAATTCTTTCAATGGCGGAGGTGTTAAATAAAATGACCCTCTACCCAACCACATCATTGTTCTAAAATATTGTTCCAACTCTTCACTTTCTGTATAGTGCCCTCTAGGTTTGTATTGACTAAAATCTAAATCTAGAGTGCTATCAGAAAATAAGTTTGTGGATGTGAAATTTTCATTTTTTATCAATTGCAAGACTCTATCTACTTCTTGTTGATGATCAAATTGCGAAGACATCGTTTTATCTTCAATCAAAGACAATCCAACCGTAACATACAAATCAACATCTTTTAAACTCTTCAAAATTGCTGGACTACCTGAATGGGCATCTTTAAAATTTGGATAATTATCATACAAGGATTGTAAAAATGTCTGCAAATTTGGACGCATCAATTTAATTTCCAAAACCTTCAAAATTTCATCATAAGATTTGTGCATAGCATGCAAAATCATATCTGTCGTAATCATCACAGGAAGGTCTCTCGAATAAATATTCCACAAAGCATCGCCATAACTTACATAAGACAAGCGCTCTGTTACAAAAAATTGGTTTTGCTCTAATAAATTCAACTCCCCATCTGTCAAATTCATTTTTATTATAATAGAGTCTAAATAATTGTAATCGGTAATGTCAAAATTCTGATCATAACTTTGAACATACTGAGATTTCAATGGATGCATTTCTTGCAAACCTCTACTATCTAATTGTTCAATATCCTTTAAGAAATCTTGATAAACGGCAGGATCAAATTGGTTCTGTGCAGTCAAAACTGTACTGAATAGTAACATTAAAATTAAACCTAAAGTATTTTTTGCTCTCATAGGTGGGTATTATTTTCTGGGTAAAAGATTTTTTAAACAAAGTCTATTCGCAATACAAGTTTTGATAATTGTTAGTAAAATGCACATCAAATATCATGCGACTTATACTGATATTACGTAAAAAATCAGCATTGAGTGGTTTTACTAACTGGTTACTTAAATAAAAATAGTCTAAATTTGTCTATACTATGAAAGAAAAAAGTGCATTTTTCACCGCATTGATCGCAACACTATTTTGCCCTTGTTGTGCTTTGCCCGCTTATTTATCCATTTTGGTATCTACTGGAGTGATATCGGGCGTTGAGTGGTTGGAGCAGTTGCGACCATTGTTTATCGTCGTTGCTTTTGCATCTGTAATCTATCTTTGGTACTCTTATTTTCAACATAAAAAACAAGCTGGTGCTTGCTGTAGTAAAGAGAAAGAGAACTACAATTTTTTTCACAACAAGTACTTTCTTTTTGGATTAACCTCCTGCATTGTTTTGGTAAACGTTTTTTCTTTGGTTAGTTGAATCTCAATTTCGTATCCAATTATTGTAGTTTTCGCTGTTGATTATTTCAAATTTTGAATCGGGGTAAGCAGTTTTCCAAGCAACTGGTACTTTTGCTTTTCTTTTAGGGTTCCATTTAAATTCGTAACCATGTAATATTCCTCCACGATCTTCAACCCAATCTATTTCTTGTTGGTCATAAGTTCTCCAAAAAAAATTATACACCAACATACGACTGTACTTTTGATATTTTATTCGTTCGCTTATTATGTAGTTTTCCCATAAAGCTCCAATATCATTCCGTACTTCCAAATCATTCATATTACCAATCAATATATTACGCAAACCATTATCATAAAAGTACCACCGCTTTCCTTTTACTATTTCCTTGCGCAAATTTCTACTAAAGGCATTCACTGAATGCAGGATAAATACTTTCGACAATAAATCTAAATATTTTTCAACAGTATTTTTGCTCATTGCCAACTGTTTCCCTAACTCTGTATTTGATACTTCTGAACCTACTTGAAAAGCTATAAGTCTCAAAAGGCTAAATATTTTATCTGAATTTTTAATATTCTCAAATTCTAATATGTCTTTTAGCAAATAGGAGCTTACTAAGTCTTGCAGATAATCCGTTTTATCCACCCTATTTTTTATATGAATCAGTTCAGGGTAGTTTCCATAAACCAACCTGTGTTTCAAATTTGAAACTTTTTGAATAGAATTTTCAACTTGATCCAATTCCTCTTCGGACAATGTATATAAATTGAAAGTTTTTTTTCTTCCCGTTAATGGTTCTCCTGTATAATTATTAATGTCAAATGCAGATGAACCAGTTACCAATATTTTCAAACCTTTTATTTCATCAACCATCAATTTTAGTACGTTTCCAATATCAGGTATTTTCTGAGCTTCATCAATAATTAGCATTCTGATTTCTCCCAATAGATTTAAATAGTTCTGGGTACTGCGATGTTTCAGCTTGGACCTTGTATCAACATTTTCTCCATTTAATAACAAATATGGCTCTGAAAGTTTTTTTACAACCTGATTTATGAGTATAGTCTTTCCTACACGGCGAGGTCCCAATAATACCAAAACTTTGTTTGAAACAAGGCTTTTTAATACTTGGTCTTCAATTGATCTTTTAATTAAACTATACTCCATTGACTAAATTTAGCTAAATTTAGTCAATGGAGTGACTATTTTCAACTAAATTTAGTCAATTAGAGTTATTTCTCTTTAAAATTACTGGTAATCATTTGGAAAGGCTACAATCGTTTCCTCTTATTTTACCCAAGCACTTAACTCCCTTCTTTAAGCAATCGAAAAGTCATTCGGTGATGCTTGCAAGGACCGTGTTCTGCTATCGCTGCTCTGTGTTTTTTAGTTGGATATCCTTTGTTACTGTCCCAGCCATAGTAATCGAATTTTTTGTGAATCTTTAGCATATAATCGTCTCTATATGTTTTGGCTAAAACCGAAGCTGCTGCAATTGAAGCAAACTTTGAATCACCTTTAATGATGCACAAATGCTGTACAAATGGATATGGCTTAAAGCGATTTCCATCAACCAAAATCAATTCTGGTTTTGTGTTCATTTTATCAATAGATAAATGCATTGCCAATATAGAGGCATTTAGAATATTTATCTTATCAATCTTTTTGGGGGATAATTTGGTAACACCAAAAGCTATTGCCTCCGCCTCGATAATCGGGCGGAGCAACAACCTATTTTTTTCACTGATCTGTTTTGAATCATTGAGCAAGGGATGATAAAAGTCTTTGGGAAGGATGACTGCCGCCGCAAATACTGGACCAGCCAAACATCCACGCCCCGCTTCGTCGCATCCTACCTCCACTAACTTTTTATCATAATATGCTTTTAACACCGTTTAAATCTTCTTGGATTAAGTTATAAGACCATTTTAAAAACCACCAAATTTGCATTTTAAAATTTTGATAAATTCACAACACCTTATTGTCCTTTGTTTTCTCTCCACCATTCGTTAAATGTCTTTTTGGAAAATGGAAAATCATTGACCATTCCTGCCAGCTTTTTCAAAGACTTTTGAAACTTAGAATTTTTATTGAGGTTATTCATATTATTTCTATTCTCAACTGCCTTTACAGCTTCAACAACTACAGGTTGTGTTTCCAGCCCTTCGCCCTGCATTAAATAAGCTCTCGTGTTTAAAAGCATTTTTTGCATGTTCAACAAGTAAGGATTACTGACTTTGTTGTCAAACTCATGGTGCAGAAATGATAAATGACCATAGGTTTCTTCATTGTACAACATTGGACTCATCACGGTTCCTATCGGTCCCAACAAATGTGGATGGTAATTATTTTTATTAATGGATTGATAATTTACGCAACTGTTCAAAAAACTCATTGCATCCAAATCATACAACATTTCTCTCCACTCGGTGTGTTTCAAAATATCACTTCTGCCATTATCCAATAAAATCAGATGGAGCTGAGTTGGTCCATATGCTTCCCGCGCTTTACCTGGACCATTTACAATATTTGTAATCTTTGCATTTTTGCTTCCATAGTGAAATGCTGTATGCAATGGCATTATCGTATCTAGGTCATCCATCTTTGGAATGATGCGATCTATTCCTGCAATTACAATATGGATAGAAACACAACTGCTTATCCAGTTGGAACAACCTTCATTATCAGTAAAAACAATAGAACCATTTTCAGCAACTAAAAAGTCTGCTCCACTTATTCCAACGGATGGAAATTCGGGAAAGGCCCGCAATTTATCATTGACCATCTCAATCAACTGATGGTCGCTAAATTCACCCTCCACATGCAAATGTTCTTTGATTATTCTTCTTGCTTTCTTTTCAGGAACACCAATTAATTTGTGTACAGGATGAGCTGCATTTTCATTTAACAAAGAACTAATGTATTCAGATACATTTATATAATTAAATTTTTTATTCTTTTTTCTCAATACATCTGCCAATTGAAGCTCATTCAATTCGGGTGCATTGCTCTTATAAATACTTTGTGAATTTGTTTTTTCTAATAAATTTAGAATCGTTTCTACCGCACCTTGCCCATCCTTTGCCCAATAAATTGAGGTTCGGTTGTTTCTTGCATTTTTTTCAAATGTTTCTAAATGGTAGCCCATATTCTCAATGGAACTATAACGGATATTTTTAGCTCTTTTTCGAGCCAATTGTAAATCGGTAAAATGCTCTAAAGCATTCTCTATATCGTTATTAAAGTTTCTTAAGTGATCCTTTAACAACGAATAATCCTCTGGATGAATCAGCCGGATTTCATTTTCAAGTAATTGAGTCACGTGTTTCTTGTTTTTCTTAGTTAGCCTACAATGAACAACTTGTTAATGTTGTCCATGTATCAAAGATAAAGCTTGAATATTACATTATCAATGACATTTTACAATTTAAGGAATTTATGTCAGAATAAATTCACTTATAAGTACGAGAATACGGGCTTTCAAGTACTTACAATCAATGGGTTAACTGAGCAAAAAGCTTATTCTTCTTCTTCAACAACGTTTACTTCTATTCTTTTATCTTGATTTACCAATTGCCAAGCGGTGTAAAAAACCAAACGAGCGCGTTTTTCCAGCATATCAAATGCTATTTTTTCAACGGTGTCTGTTTCTTTGTGGTAATCAGCATGATTGCCATTGTAATAAAATATTACAGGAATATTATTCTTCGCAAAGTTATAATGATCAGATCTATAATAATATCTATTCGGATCATCCTTTTCATTATACTTATAATCAAGATTCATTTTAGTATAGGTAGAATTGGCTTTTTCATTTATATCATGCAATTCCGTACTCAAACGATCTGCACCAATAATATAAACATAGTTTTTTGTCGATTCATTATGCAACTCATCAACCCTTCCTACCATGTCAATATTTAAATTGGCAATGGTATTTTCTAATGGATAAATAGGATTATTTACATAAAACTCAGAACCCAAAAGCCCTTTTTCTTCTCCTGTTACATTCATAAATAAAATACTTCGTCTTGGTCCATGTCCATCCTTTTTGGCAGCCGCAAATGCTTCTGCAATTTCCATTACCGCTACCGTTCCAGAACCATCATCATCTGCTCCATTAAATATTTTATCTCCTTTTGTTCCAACGTGATCATAATGAGAAGTGATAACCAACAATTCATCTTTTAAATCAGTACCTTCCAGATAAGCCATTACATTTGGGCTATCAAAAACATTTTCTTTCTTTTTAATATTGAAATCAATTTCTTGTGCAATGACTTTTGACTTTGATTTTCCTTTCTTATTGATTTTTTTAAACCATTTATCCATTTTAGAACTCTTCATCAATCTAGTTGCCATTTCTGGAGAAATATAAATAGTATTTGCATACCTTCTAGCTCCTCCGTCTCTCAACTTCATTCCTTTGCTATTGAAATAAGGTCTATAACGAATGCTGTTTTTGGCAAAATCTTTGTCAACAATAAAAAGTGCTTTTACACCCTTCGCTTTTGCATGCTCCAACTTTTTTCTCCAATTGTTGGTCCAGTCAGAGGCTTCTTCTGTTCCCGAAATATGAAACATCCCACTTTTCTTTTGAGGCTCACCAGTACTTATCACCAATACCTTTCCTTTGACATCTGTCTTTTTATAATCGTCGTATCGTTTATCTGCAATTCCATATCCCAAAAAAACCACCTCATTAAATTCATCATCCATTACTTGAGAAGACTTTGGATAACAGTAGAAATCTTCTAAAAATTTATATTCCTCGTTACCTATTTTAATTGTAGGGTTGTCCCAACTACTCTCTTCTAATGGCACAGGTTGAAAATATGTTTTTTCTTTCTTTCCAGATTTAGCTAATTCATTTCCACTGTAATGTTTTACAAGGTACTCAGCTGCCATTTTTTGCCCCTTACTACCTGTATCTCTTCCTTGAAATTCATCTGAAGCAATAATTGTCAAATGTTTTTTTAAATCTTCTTTAGAAATTGTTTGCCCATACTTTAAGGCTATCGAATCAACTTCTTGCGCTGACGATGCACTAAAGGCAACAGTCAATATTATTAATGGTAAAAGTATTTTTATCATTTTATGAAGGTTAATTTCAGCTATTAGGTAATTTTATTTTGGAGACTCTTCTTTCGTGTCTGCCTCCTTCAAATTTAGTTGTTAGGAAAGTTTTTACAATTTCCAAAACATCCGCTAGTTTCATAAATCTTTCTGCCAGACAAAGTATGTTAGCATTGTTGTGCTTTCTTGTCATTTTAGCCAATTCCGCATTCCAACACAATGCCGCTCGAATATCTTGATGTTTGTTAGCAGTTATGCAAACCCCTTGCCCGCTTCCACAAACCAAAATACCATAATCTGTTTCTGCCTTTTCTACCGAATCAGCTACTGGATGAACAAAGTCTGGGTAATCAACAGAATCCGTGGAGAAAGTACCAAAATCATTTACTGCATATCCTTCAGAAATAAGCATCTCTTTGATTTTTTCCTTGTACTCAAATCCTGCATGGTCCGAACCAATTGCTATCATTTGATTTTCTGTCATTTTATAAAGATAATTAAATTAGCTTCAAAACCTCTGATTTTATCGACTCTCTGAGGTTATTTATTTCAGTAAAATATTCTTTGTTTTTTGTTTTAAAGCTTGAAAAACGATTTTGCGCTTTAGTCTTTACAAACAATCTATACCATTCTGCCGAAACAATGCCCGTAATTGGTAAACTAATCAGGTAAATCAGCATCCACCAAAAACTACCAGTAATCAACCAAACAAATAAGCATTGTAGTGGATAAATTACTGTTCCCAATAGCTGCGCTCCAACCATATTTACGGAGCTGTGAAACATGGCATCTTTGAATTTCTTTTTTGATAAAATGGTTGG
>JAHDGP010000155.1 GCA_020627525.1 Bacteroidota bacterium | reverse complement strand
AAGTAAATTTGGTTCAATTGTTTGTTAGAAAATTGAAATTAACTGGAAATGTTTGGAACAATTTTGGCTCTAATAAGCGATGATTTCTATATAAACCCTTCAATTATGAGATATTCGAAATATTTTTTCAAAAAACTTGCGTTTTTCTTACTTTTCTTTTCTTCTGCTAATGTATTCGCTACAGTTCACATTGTTGAAGCGACAGAAGCAGCTTTTAATCCTAAAGACATAAGCATTGAACTAGGTGATACTGTCCGTTTCGAATGGATAGAAGGCAATCATGCTGTTGCGAGTGGTGAAAATGGCATAAATGATGAAGTTTTCATCGCTTTTCCTGTCAACAACTCCTTGCCTTCTTATGATTTAATATTGGATGCTCCTGGATTTTATCCTTATTTCTGTGCTTTTCATTTAGATGAAGAACAAACGGGAAGTATAACTGTATTAGGACCAGAGGTAGAAGATTGTGAAGAAATGTTCTTTTCGGAATATATAGAGGGCTCTTCTAACAATAAAGCATTAGAGTTATACAATCCTACTGAACAGGACATAAGTTTGTCAAATTATAGTATAAAAAGATACAATAATGGAAATACTGAGGCATCTACCGAGGTTCCCCTAGAAGGAACAGTCAAGGCGGGCTCAGTTTTTTTAATCGTTCATGCTGAAGCTGAATCGGAATTGCTGAATCAATCAAATTTGATCAATAGCAATATTGTGAATTTTAACGGAAATGATGCATTAGAGCTTTACAATGGAAATTTATTGATAGATGTTTTTGGTCAGGTAGGCGAAGATCCTGGAGATGGCTGGACGATTGGAGATGGATTAACTGAAGAAGCGACCTTGGTAAGAAAAAGTTCGGTAACTGCAGGTACAACAGATTGGAACATTGGCATAACGCAATGGGACGATTATGATCAAAACGATTTTACATTTGTAGGAGCACACGAAAATACTGTTTGTTTTACATCCGATTTTTCAGGTTGCGATCAACTTTTTATATCTGAGTATGTGGAAGGATCTAGTTCAAATAAAGCCATAGAAATTTACAATCCTAAGGCTATTGCTGTTTCTTTGGATGGATATTTTTTAGAAAGATTCAGTAACGGGAGCAATGATCCAAGTTTTATCGAAACATTAAGCGGTACTATTGAACCGTTTGAAACTTTTGTAATTGCAAATGCATCGGCAGATGCTGAAATTGCAGCTGTTGCAGATGTAAATTCCGAGTTTGCTATTTTTGATGGAAATGATGCCATTGCTTTAAAATTTAATGATGAGATAATAGATGTTGTTGGAATCATAGGAGACAATCCAGGTGAATTTTGGCAAGCTGGTGATGGGAATACTGCAGAAAATTCATTGAAAAGAAAACCAAATGTCGATGCTGGTTCCACAGATTGGGCAGTCTCATCGAGTCAATGGATTGCTTTAGGTGCAGATAATTTTGAAGATTTAGGTAGTCATCAGAGTGCATGCGGTTCTGTTCCTCCAAGTATAGGCTTTGAAAATGCCACCGCCAGCTTTAATGAATCGGATGCAGATTATGAATTTTCGATTATCGGAAAAAATTTAATTGAATGTCATGATTTTAAAGTTGTCATTTCAGGGACAGCCACTCAAAATGAGGATTATACAGTAACTTCCTTTGATCAAGATACTTTGTCATTATTCATTTGTCCTGAAGATCCACAGATAAAATTGGTTTTAAATTTTATTGAAGATGAAATTTCTGAGATCAGTGAAAACATTGTTTTTGAAATAATTGATGCTGTTCCTGGCTTAGCTTTAGAGATTGATGAATTTACGGTAACGATAAAAGATGATGAGTTGCCTGTTGGAACAATAGGGGAAGTAGCTGCAATAAATGCAGAAGGGGTAGCGGTGAATTTAGATCAGACTTATCAAATTAAAGGAATTGTATATGGACCAAATTTTTTCACAACGGGTTTGCAATTTGCATTGCTTGATGAGACAGGTGGAATTGCAATTTATTCTGTCGCCGAAGATTTTGGTTATATTCCACAAGAGGGAGACGAATTATTGGTTTCAGGAGTAATAGATCAATTTAGAGGTTTGGTAGAAATTGTGCCATTTGAATTGGAAGTGTTGTCAACTGGAAATACATTGAAAAACCCAACAGTAGTAAATGCATTAGACGAAAATTCTGAATTAGACTTAGTAAAACTAGAATGCGTACAATTGGTAAATCCAGCGGACTGGACCAATGAGGGTTCAGGTTTTAACGTTGAAATAACGAATGGGCAAAATACTTTTACAATGCGAATAGATGATCAGGTTGATTTGTTTGGAGAATCGGCACCTGATGGATCATTTGATGTGATAGGCATTGGCTGGCAGTTTGCGAGTACAACTGAGGCGCCATTTACAGATGGATACCAAATTTATCCAAGATCAAAAAATGACATTATTGTTAAAGATGTGGTAGCTAATTTTTCGGGTACGAATGAAGATTTGACTTATACATTCACAGCAACGGAGGAGGGAGCGGACAGTTATTCGTGGAACTTTGGCGATGGAAATTCTGCGACTGGACAATCTGTCGAACATACTTTTGCTGGAAATGGAACTTATAATGTTATTTTGACAGTTATAAAAGGTGGGTGTACTGCGAGTAGCAATCAATCATATGTCATTGAAGATACTGGTATCAAAGATTTCTACACAGCAATAAGTATTTACCCCAATCCGACAAAAGGAATGATAAATATCAGTGGTGATTTTAATTTTAACTCAATCACTATATTAGATATAAATGGAAAAAAAATAATTGAAAAAATAATCCCAGAAACCCAAAATACCCAAATTGAAATTGCTTCCTTGCCGAATGGAATGTATTTTTTACAGCTAATAAGCAAAGAAGGAATGATCATTGAGAAGATTAAGAAATTTTAAATAATTAAATTTAATAAAATGATTACTAGTTTGATTTCTTGGATTGTATTCGGATTAATTGCAGGTGTTATTGCAAAATATTTACACCCAGGTCCCGAACCAGGAGGAACATTGATGACCATTGGTTTGGGCATCGCTGGTTCAATGTTGGGCGGATTTTTAGCCTCTTTAATTGGTCTCGGTGGAGGCGGTTTGATTTGGTCTTTGATAACTGCCGTTGGTGGAGCTTTTCTATTGTTGTTTGGATACAACAGATTGCAAGCAAGGAAATAAGTTTGTAAATATTAAATGATTTCAATTATTGATTGAGATTAATGAGTCCACTCCAAAAAGATAAAAAATCAAAAATGTTTTTTTAGCAATCTTTCCATCTTTCTCGATCCGCTGATGCTCAGGCATCAACAAATCTCGAAAAATGCAAATCTCCTCTAAAAAATTCCATTTTGTGAAATTTATCTCTTTTTGGAGTAGACTCATTAATGAAAAATTTAAAACCGTTTTTTAGAGATTTTACTCCAAGTATTTATTATAAGTTCTTGGAATCAAAACTTTGAATAGCGGTTTTTTTATTTTGAATAATTATGAAACAAGTTTAGGTTTTGAAAATTGGATGAGTGATTAAATACTTCAATAAATGAAAATAATTTTTTGCGATAATGGATTTAGTTCAACTGAGGTTGATGAGATTTATAATGATGAATTTAAATCGGCAAAAAACATAGAAGCTTATAATGTTTCACTCATCAGCTTTGAAGAGTTGACACAAGGTAATTTAAATACTGCCTTAAAAGGAATTAAAAAAAGTGAGAAAAAGGAAATCGGAATTTATAGAGGTTGGATGTTAAAGCCAAATCAATATACTGATTTCTACAATTCACTCCTAGAAAAAAATATTCAATTAATCAACAGTCCAGATGAATATAAGTTTTGCCATTATTTGCCAGAAAGTTATGATGTTATAAAAGGCTATACACCGAAAACGACTTATAAAGTACTTAAATCATCCTTTGATATAACAGATTTTTCGGAGCAATTGAAGGTTTTTGGCGACCAATCAATTTTGATTAAGGATTATGTTAAATCACAAAAACACTATTGGAATGAAGCTTGTTTTATTCCCAATGCAAGCGATCAAAGTCAAGTTGAGTCCGTAGTTAGAAAATTTATTGAATTACAAGGTTCTGATTTGAACGAAGGTTTGGTTTTTAGAGAATTTGTTGAGCTAGAAGAGTTGTCTAGTCACTCAAAGAGCGGGATGCCTTTAACCAAAGAATTTCGATTGTTTATTAAGAACAATAAAATAATAAGTGTATTCAAATATTGGGATGAAGGCGATTATCAAAATGTCGAACCAATTTTAGAAGAGTTTGAAAGTGTCATTCCAAAAATAAAGAGCAACTTTTTTACGATGGATATTGCTAAGAAGAAAAATGGTAAATGGATAATTGTTGAGCTGGGCGATGCACAAGTAGCAGGTTTGCCAGATAATGCAAATAGAGATGAATTTTATAATGCATTGAAAAATGATTAAAAGTGATTAATGAATAATTGTTTACTTGTTAATTACTTTTCTATTTTAAGATGTGTTTGGTGTACAACGCTCAATATTAAAGCTTGAAATTAGTTCTGTGTTTATAGCTGAAAAACAACAATATGGATTGTCAAGAAGTTGATAAACAGTAACTCGAAGATTGGTTTAAAAGATTTGCAGAAAATGAATGCAAAAAGGTTTCTTCATTTTATATGACCCATACTTTGTTTCAGTTTACCAAATCAGAAAGAATAGATTTTTGGAATTTGTTAGATGAAATTCAAAGGAAAAGAGAACGGACCTATTTGGCAACAGAATGGTATGAAGTGTTTGAATCTTATTATGGAGTTAAGGGGAGTTGAATTAACAGAATTTAAATGTGGTGAAAAAAGCAACAGCCTGATAGCGGGAACCAATGGACATGCAAAATGGATAAAGTGGAAAAATGAAAATTTTGAATAATAAAGAATCATAGCTGAATATTTAGAAAGCATCAGTTAATTGTTTATTATTGTCATTGTAATACAAAACCAAAACTTGATAAATGAAACATTCGTTGACTCTTAGCTTTATAATCGCCATCTTATTTACTTTACAATCTTGTGGAGATTCTGCAACAACTACTGACAAAACGCCAAATAATTCTCCAGAGATTAGAACGAAAAAAAGTGCGAGTGTACACAAACCTTTTGGAAGAGGAATAAGTTATAAAATTGCAACATTTCAACAGTATTTTGAAGCAGGTGGAAAGAAGCCTGAAAAACATTTAATTACAATTTCTAAACCTTCTGCTGGAAGAGAATTGAAGTTGTCCCTTCCACTAGATATGGAGCGAATAAAAAAGTTTAGAAGAATAGATGCAAGCAAGTTTGAAGGAGCTGGACCAATTCCATTAGACACAGAGCATTTATATAAAGATCACAATCAAAAAGCCTTTTGGAGATTCCAGGAAGACGGCTCATCATCAGATGTATTTTTACAAGAAGGGACGTACTCTTTTATTTTACAAAATGATTTTGAAATGATCCATATTTATGATTCAAAAAATGATTTGGAATATATGGAGATGAAGATGTAGTTTTTAGGTTAGATTGTTTAACTTTTATCCTTCTGCTTCTTGGGTCCGTAAATTATCAAATTCTGAACAAGCTCTAAAAGTTATATGTAAAATAAGATCAATTCACAATCTCTGTTTTTTTGATCAATGCAATTGATGTATTTGTTTTTAGGTAATTGAAAGATTTGTTGTTCACCTCTTAGGACTTTAAGTATATACTTTATTGAAATTTATTAAGATTCAATACTTAATGAAATTATCACAGCTTGGTAAAAAAAATGATCTCTATTTACAACTCAACAATTCTATGACATTGATTTCAAGCTTTGAAAATAACTTTAGACTATTGTTAATTTTCAAAATCAAAACATGGGAAAGAAAGCTATTTATACCATTATTTTATTATTGAGTTCTTTAAATATTTGGGGACAAATGGGGGAAATACGAGGTAAAGTTATTGACCCAGAACTTGGAGAAGGACTGCCTTTCGCAACAGTGATAGAAAACCTTCCTACCAGAAACGTAAACAGCATTGCTGCAAATAAAGCAGGGGTTTGTCATGTAGATGAAGGAGCTTCACTAGGGATTAAAGGCTCACGTGCTGAAAGTACTGAGTACTACATTGATGGTATTAGAGCACGTGATAATGACCTGATTCCTCATTTATTCTGTGAACAAATTGAACCGACAATTGATTCTGAAATCAATGATTTTGAAAATTGGGATTTAGGGAATGAAATTGATGAAGCGGAGTTAAATAATCATTTAAAAAATAAAAAGGAAATAAATACAAATAATGTTCTTATCTATCCCAATCCAAGTCAGGGACTAATAAATCTGGAATGGACTGAAAAAACTGAGCAGGCTTATATTTTAGATGCAAATGCAAAAATATTGTTTCGATTTAACTATTTAGACCAAGACCATATACAAATTGATTTATCTAATTTTCCTGTAGGGCTTTATTTTCTAAAGCTACTAAAAGAAGGTGAAGTTATTACTAAAAAGATTTTGATTAATCGTTGATTTATTGCCATTAGAGCATATTGGGATTTGACATAACTCAATATCTTTGTCAAGTTCAAATTCCAATATGCTCATAAATGCCATCATTTACTCCTCAGACTTTTCCACTTTTTTATCTTCAGTAATCTCACGATTCTTTACATATTTATCAAACCAATTCATTTGTTCCCACAAAACATGTTCGATTGATTCTTTTGCTCTGTATCCGTGATCTTCAAATGGCAACAATACCAATCTGGCAGTGCCACCAGAACCTCTTACTGCTTCGTAAAATACTTCTGACTGAAAAGTAAGCGTACCCGGATTGGAATCATCGTCCCCATGAATGATCAAAATAGGTTCATTGACTTTGTCCGCAAAAAAAGTAGGGGAGCAGTCAATGTATGACTTAGTTGCTTCAAAAAGTGAACGACGTTCACCCTGAAAACCATAAGGCTGATTTGTTTTATTGTAGGAACCACTTCTGGCAATACCTGCACAGAACAAATCGGAGTGTGCCAGCAAATTGGCAACCATCAAACCACCATGGCTGTGACCAATAATACCTATTCTATCTGGGTCCGCAATACCCATATCAACTGCTTTCGCAACAGCGGCTTCGGCATCAGCTACCAATTGAGGTACAAATGTATCGTAAACTGTTTCGGGGTCGCCAATCATCGGCATTGCAGTATTATCCAAAACAGCATAACCGCGCATTAAAAAGTATTTATGAGAAGCACCATAAATACGCATAAAACGATTAGAAGAACCTCTTACTTGTCCAGCAGTTTTTGCACCGCCATACTCTAACGGATAAGCGTAAACTACCGTAGGAACTTTAGTGCCTTCTTTATATCCTGGTGGTAATAGCAATTGGAAACTTAATTCAACTCCATCATCTCTTTTGTATTTAATTATTTTATTTTCTACTTGGCGTAACTCAGGGCTTGGGTCCACAAATTTTGTAATAGGTTTTTTTGTAATTTTCTTAGTAGCTTCACCATCATCAGCTTTTATTGTTTCTCCAAATTTTGCTAAATAAAAATTAGGCACAGTGGAAGAGGACTCTGAACTCATAATAAAAGTATTTGGTTCTTCCGCAAAGTCTACAAAGTATTCATACTTATCCTTTTCACAACGGAATATCCTTTCGACTTTTCCCGTTTCAATATTTCGCTTATCTACAAACGGACGATCTCCTTCTTTACTGCCTCCCCGTCCACGGAAATAAATAGAACCATCTTCTACTTTTATCACGTATTTACCGTTATCCATTTGAGTAAAAAGTGGATAGCCTGGATCATTGTAACGATCATTTTCATCTAAATCAAACCAAAGTTTTGAAGTGCCTTTATCGACATCAAGTAGCCAAACATAACGCCATCTTTTCATACGTTCTCTTTGATAGACCATCAACATTCCGTCATCTTGTCCCCACAATGTATTTTGTATTCTGTGCTCTGCTTTGAAAACTTCTTCAGGTTTTTTGTTGAATGGTGCTTCCCATCTCATAAGCTTATCTCTGAATTCGACTTCAGCAACAGGATCACCCCCATCCAATGCTTCTCTCCAAAATAAGGTGTGCGGTGCTGTTGGTTGCCAAGAGACGTATCGTGGACCAGTTATCACACCGTGAACAGGAACTTCATTGGCAAGTGGTTGATTGACTACTGTTTTTACCAATTTTCCATCAAGGTCCCACACTTCAATGTCATTGGCAAATCTCCACCAAGCCACTTCATGCGACCAAGGTGCTTTTAATCTTTCAATTAAGAGGTAATTTCCATCAGGAGAAACATTTCCATAAATATAAGAAGCAGCAGGTCCGACAACCTTTGATTTTTTTGTTTTGGTATCATAGATTACCAATTCACATTGCGTGTAATAGCTAAACAATTCATCGTCGTGAGCAGTAACAAGCAAGTTTCTTGATTCATATGTTGATCTTGCGGAGGCACCTGCATCTTCCAAAATTTTAGGTCCTTTCGGCATTGTCGGTTTTTGAGGAGGCGCACCACGATCTTTTATTCTCCTAACCAATATTTTTTCTTGATCTGGAAACCACTTCACGGCTTGATCCATTATTGGATTAAGAACCATATTGGGTACCTTTTCAACTTTGCCTGTAATGTCTCCCATCCACAATTCAATTCGATCTTCAAATCCGACAGACAAAGCGAATCGTTGTCCATCTTTGGTCCAATAAGTTGACATAACTTCTGCTCCTTCAGGAATATTTAGTGGGATCGTTTTTCCGTCTTTTATTGTAAGAATTCTTGGCGAAGTGCCACCATGTCTTCCGTGGTAATAGTTGTTTTTCGGATTGACACGTGTTCCCGCTAGTTTGAGCATTGGTCCAGCCAACTCTGACAAAGTAGGATATATAATGGGATCTGTCAACAACATATGTGTTCTGGGAGGCGAAGTTGAGGTTCTTGGCAATTGAGGAGCATGAAGAATTTTAAGAATGTCATCATCTGGCGATTTCCAAGTATTGGTATTCTCCTCCATTTTACCTTGAGCTGCAATATTTTGATTGTGTATTAAGCAAGTAAAACTGAAAAATAGCAAAGTGATTAGTGTTTTTTTCATAGTATTAATATTTTTATTGAATGGGGTGAAATTTAATTATTACCAATATTCTATGTTTAACGGTCTGTTCAAATGCCAATCTAATGATGTGTTAGTTCAGGTTCATCCATTGTTGTCTGACTGCGGCACGGTCAAACGTTTATTATCTAAATACAAAACAATT
>JAHDGP010000154.1 GCA_020627525.1 Bacteroidota bacterium | reverse complement strand
TTTTTCCATCATCGTACAGTTGTTTTATTTCATCTAAAACATCTTCAAGCTTATCTACAAGTTTCTTATTCACAACATTCGAATTGGGTGCGTTAAAATTTAAAAGTCTTCTAATTTGATACTGCGAAAATAAAGATATCCTGCTTAATTTTGCATTTTTTGCATTATAATGATTTTCTTTGGTTGAATATTGCAGAAGTGATTAGCAATTAAAAGATTTCCATAATCTGCCAAACACAGAATAACAGCAAACTTCTCTGATATAGTGGATGCTTATTGTTAGGTAAACAAGTTGCAAATGACTTAAAATAAAAAATCCAGCTCTAAAAGAGCTGGAAGAAGTGTAGGATGTGATCCATTGTTAGAAAGATACACGGTGTATCTATAGTTACTGAAACAAAATATTATGCTTCAAAGATACGGTAGCTTCTTTAAATTTAATTGTATGTTTTTCAAGCCAAAATCACTCTCAAAATAACATTTATAATGTGTATTCTATTAATTATCTTAACTTTACATACCTATCCCCCATACCAAAGTTAAAACTTTAGATGATTTTCAAACATATTTATGAGGAAGCCACTAAATTTTAGCGACTTCCCCAAGGCAACTATGGTCTAATACGACCAACAACCTCTTCTTCGTCTACAATTGTGCATGTTGTATCAGATTCAGTAATTAATCTTACCGTTTCAGAAGCAGAGGAATTTTCAGGAATGAATCCATTGTCTTTTTCACAGCTTATTAATGAGGAGCAAAGCAATAGGATTGCAAACATCGAAACGAAATTTAACCTGTTCATTTGTTAGAATTTTAATGATTAAAAAATGTGTGTGTAATATTTGTTGTAATCAAATTCAAATAGTCAAATGTCTTATCCCTTATATGTATTTATATCTCAAACCTTGATTAAAAATGTGTTGTATGTTGCTATTTAATCAGGTTCATTTATCCCATATTTATTTATTTAAATTATCGAATTAGTTCTAATATAATAAACCATTTTCGCAAAAATTTAGTTCATTATCAACAATTTATAAACTTAAAAAATTACTTTCTTAGTATAAAATTATATATAAAATGAATTTATATTAACAATCATTTTTAAATTAATTTAGTTCCCTTACATTTTTATTTTAATATTTTAACTCGTTCAATTATTTATATTTCACAAATTAAAATGAAATAAATTACCTTCAATTATCCAATAAAATAATTTAGAATAAAATCAAAAGATATTTATCAAAACGGATCGGCAGCCGACGCTGAGTTGTTTAGGAACTATCCCTTGAGCAAAGGCTCTCACATAAATTAATTTATTTAATCATTGAAAGGATATAAATTCAAATTTTGAAGGTTTAGTTCCAAAAAGAACAATTATCCAACTTAAAGTCATTTTTTTGTAAAAATGCAGCTGAATCCTACTCCGAATATTTTTTTGAAACGCCAAAAGATTTATTGGTGAATAACGATTAAAGGCAATAGTTACTAAATCGCTGTTGTTGGACTTTCAGTTCTTAGACAAAAAAAATCTAAATCTGAAAAAATGGAGTTCGTAATGAAAGTAATGTAAACCTTAAACCAAAAGGTTGCCTTGGGGAACTCAAGGCAACCAATTGTATGAATTAGAAAATTCATTGGGTAAGTAGAAAGACAGTATTTTTAATTTTGCATCTGACAAACTGACTTTTACATCAGTAAGCCAAATACTAAATTGTGTGCTATCGAAGTTCAAAATTAAAAGCCCAAACTTTCTTACTTGGAGTCTTAATCTAAAAACAGGGGTACTTCATTGGTCTTTAATAAAATTGCTGAGATACTCTTTCATCTTATTACACGACAAATGTAATTAGCTTTTACAATACTTTATAGTACAACTTTTTTGTTAAAATCACACTTAAATTATCAATCATAATCTATAAATTACTATCTTACATAGTTTTACAATATTAATTCGCAGTCAAAATTAAATACTCATATTATGATAAATAGTAAGATTGTCTTATTAATTTCTCAATTAAGTGCAAGTGAATTAGAGCGTTTGAGTGCTTTCTTGGTTTTAAACAAGCATAAAGTACGAAAACAATGCAGTCTTTTGTTTGATATTTTGATTTCTGCCTATTCACAATCGAAAACTGAAGGCTACCTTGATAAAAGTAAAATCTGTACTACTATTTTTGGCTCCCCTGATAAAACCAGCTCACTAAATACGCTTTGTGTTGAAGCAATTAATCATCTAAAAGACTTCTACTCTTATATTGAATATGAAAAAGATGAAAATTTGAAATCAAGCCTGTTCCAAAAAAGTGTGAACAAAAGCGCATTATCTGATCTGTTTAGTTATCAATTTCCTAAAGATCTTAAAAAGCTAAATGATAGAAAGTTTGAATCAATCAGCTATTATCAGGCAAACTTTAACTTTCAAATTGAGCTTTTGGAATTTGCAACTAAGGTTAAATCTAAAGAAGTCATCAAAAAACTTGAAAAGAAACTACAAATCGAAAAAAGCAGCAATTTAAGTACACTTTATGGAATCATTGATAGTTTCAAACTGTTTACGCTTGTAAATGAAATACGCATCGCCTGCCTTGTAGAAAACAAAAAGGCTATGAAAAAACCAGAGCAATATGACTTTACAGATGTAGAAACGATAAAATCAAAGGTTGATGATGCACTATTAAATGAAAACCCGTTGATTAACCTTTACTATAATACCCTGTTGACTCTTACCGGTGACCATGAAAAATATAAAAAGGTTCTTTCATTGGTTAATGTCAATAATGCCACTCAGTTCAAAGAAGAAATTCCTGAAATCTTGGCTTTGCTGTTTAATCATTTTAGCAGACAGATTAATGATGGTAAATATCACTTTTCAAAAGACAGGTTTGACCTCTACTTTAAATTGTATGAAGTAGAAAAATCTGAAAAAAAGACCATTTCAAGTTTAAGACTAAAAAATCTAATAACACTTGCATTGCGAGAAAAGGAATTTGAATTAGCAAAAAATTTATACAATGATAATTGCAAAAAGATTCCTCAAAACTTAAGATATTCATTAAAGTACTATTATCTTGGTTTGATGCATTTCTGCAAAGGTGAATTTGAAGAGACATTTTCGATTATTTTTCAAAAATTGAACAAAATAAGCAGCCCCTTTAAGATGAATTGCAGGCTCTTATTGTTCAAATCATATTTTGAGCTAAAAGAAAACCGATCTTTTGAAAATGAGAGAGATAATTTTAAAAGATTTGTCAGCAAAAACAAAGGCTTTACTAAGAAACAAAAAGAAGAAAACATTAACTTTATCAATCTTTTAAACAGAGTGAATGTTGTTCGCAACTTACCCAATCTAGATTATAAAAAATTGAATGCGATAAAAAGAGATTATGCTAAACTAGCAGTCATAGATAAACTTTGGTTGAAAGACAAAATTGATGAGTTGGAAAAACCAGCTAAACAAAGATAAAACCATATAATAACGTGAGATTGAAATTGATTTTTATTTGGATGTTTTTTAGCATCTCCTTGTTTGCTCAAAACACCGAATTTAAGGTAGTGAGTTATAATTTATTGACCTTTCCTACACAGGGTGGTCCCGATACAAGATTTAATGATTTGGAAAAAATATTAGATCATTGTCAGCCCGACCTGTTTTTCGTTCAGGAATTATTGAGTGAAATTGGACTTCGAGATATAACTTCTAAATGCAATGAGTTATTCGATGATGAATATGCTCATGGAAAATTCATTGGTCAAATATCCAATCCTAGCAATAGCTGGAAACTTCAACAAAATTTGGTTTTTAACGATGATAAATTTGATTTGGTTGATCAAGAGACCATTGTAACCACTCATAGAGATCATAATTATTTCAAGTTATTAGTCAATGATCCGAACTTAAGTCCAGCTGATTCAACTTTTTTACATATTTATGTTGTTCACTTAAAATCTTCTAATAGTCCTGAACATGAACAAACCAGGTTGCAAATGGTAAATAAATTATTTGAACACCTAGAAGATTTACCAGAGAACAGCAATATAATGGTTGGTGGTGATTTTAATATTTATGATAGTGATGAAACGCCTTATGTAAAACTTTTGTCTGACAATGGAAGCAATACCTTAAAAGATCCGATTAACAAACCAAACTGGTATAGTCACAATGATATTTTAACGCAATCTACCAGAACGAGTCCGCCTGCGGGTTCGGGTGGAGCTGGAGGTGGCGTTGACGATCGTTTTGACTTTGTTCTTTTATCTGAAGCACTGATGGATGCCGAAGATAAATTTGCTTACATTCATGATTCCTACAAAGCATTGGGAAATGACGGCACCTGCTATAATCAAAACATTACTGATTGCGGGACCAACAATGAAGTCTCAAGCTCGCTCTTATCTGCATTGTATAATATGTCTGATCATTTGCCGGTCGTTTTAAGCATTGGAAACAAAACGGTTTCGTCTATGGAAGAAATAAGCGAAATCCAGCCTATTTCGATTTATCCTAATCCTACAAATCACTATTTAAATTTGGAATTGAATGATTTATCTGAAAGCACAATCAAGGTAATAAATGCAATGGGACAAACTATTGTCGATAACAAAATTTATTCTAATAAAGAACGGTTAGACATACAAAATTTACCAAACGGCATTTATATCATAAGAATAAAAAGCAAATCAATATCAAATCCTATTACAAAACGTTTTGTGAAATTTTAAAATACAGTGTCATCCAAATTCAGAAGAGCGCAATCAAAGCCTCTTCTGAATTTCAATTATTCTATCAAAAGACAGTCCAGTAATTTCAACCGTTTCATCAATTGTTTTTCCCTGCTTTAAACATCTTAAAGCTATTTTTTCTATTCCCTGTTCTATCAAACCAAGTTTACACTATTCCCCACTCTAGGTATTTCTGCCTCTGGATGACTAAGTGTTTTCAACATATGAAGATGTCTTTTGAAGGCTATCACAAAATTTTCACTTTCTTTATATTCCAAACCAAACTCTTCAGCAGTAGTCTTCAAAATTTTTGTCAACTCTGGATAATGTACATGGCAAATACCAGGCATTATGTGATGAATGCTGTGCACATTGATGCATCCGAAAAACCAATTCGCAACTGGATTGCTTCTTGAGAAATCTGCCGTTGTTTCTAATACGTGAACAGCATAATTGTTTTCAATATTTCCTTCGTCATCTGGCAAAGGGAAAGTCGTTCCTTCGTAAATATGTGTTACCTGAAAAACCAAAGCAAACATTAAACTAGAAGGAATGTGCAACATTAAGTATCCAACAAAAACAACCCACCACGGGACACTCAGTAGAGCCATTGGGATAAATAAGTGCAATGAAAAATAGATTATTTTGGTAATAATCAATGTCCACATTTCAGACTTTGGATGCTTGATATCTTTTTTGTTGCCAATGTGCTCTTCCATAAAAAACCACTTAAAATCTTTTACAGCAGTCCAATGCAACGAGGCTAAACAGTATACAATTGGTGTATAAATATGTTGCCATTTGTGTTTTGGCTGCCACGGCTCATCTGGTGTGAATCTAAACAAACCGTGTGTTTCTAAGGTTACATCACTGCCATGAATATTTACAAATTGATGGTGAGCGTTGTGCATTCTAGTAAAAAGGTAGGCATTGCCACCAATAAAATTCATAAAAAGCCCCATATACTTATTGGCTTTCTTACTTTCAAAATAGGCATCATGGCAAGCATCATGAACAATATTAAAAGCCATAAAAATATTTATAAAGCCTAATATGCAAAAAGCTGATATTGTAGCGAGATAACTAAAACTAAAATAGTCTGTCATTATCAAGCCATACAAACCCAACCAAGAGACAATTGCAAGAACCGTTTTAAAATACATTTCTCCATTTGCCTTCTTGGAAATATTATTATCCTTGAAATACGCCCATACCCTACTTCTCAAGACTTTCATAAACTGGTCTTTTTTAGGGTTACTTCTGTACTTTATTCGTTTTTTTGAGGTGGTCTTTTCAAACATTTTTCTAGGTTTTAGCTTGTTTTGGAAATTTTGCTTGAACTTTCTTTGAAACTCATAGTGAATCCAACGAAAAAACAATCATTGTCAGTTAAAATAGTTTACGCTCAAATGTAATGATTCATTTTCCCAATATACTAAGAATTTCTGTTAATTATATGTTTAGCCCATTCATTGCGTGGAATTTCATTACCGAAAAAATTTCAAAAGTAAGCTAGAAATAGCTCTAAAAAGCTTTGAAAAACGCTCGCTGAAAACACTCGCCTTCTTTCTATAGGAAGAAGGCTCCTAATATGAAAAATTTTGACTTTTCCAAGAAATCTTCAATAAATTTTAATTTCCACCTAACTCATGCGAGAAAAATAGATTAAATTTTCAATGTAATCTTTAGATATTTCTCTTCCTACTCCTTCGTCGCTGCTTCCGTCGAATCAGCTGCTATATCTTTCACAATTCCTTCTAGTTGTTCAATAATATCTTTTGAATCACCCTCAAATTTTTTGATTAACTCATTGATTTCAGGATCGTCTTTAATGTTTTTGAGATTTTTTAATTTTTCCTTCAAACCGCCATCTTTGCTCTCTATCGCTTCTTTTATTCCTTCACTTTTCACTTTTATTTCATCTATCAGCTTTTTGTACTTCTCTACATTTTCTTCATTTAGTGCTTTTTTCGCTTTATCACTAAATTTATCAATAAACTGCTTGGCTTGCTCTGCCGTTTCATCTATATTTTTACCATTCGATGCACCGTCTTCAACACAGCCAGTCAATAGTATGGCAAACAAGAATGCTACACTTAGAAATTTTCTCATTGTTTTACATTTTTAGATTTATACGCAATTATGAATCAACAAGATTAGCAAAGTTTAATCTATTGTAAAGATTCTCATAATCAAGCAGTTAATTCTTCTAATTGCTTGAAATATTGACCGACATGGAATCCGTCCATCATTGCATGATTGCCTTCAACAGAAACTGGCATCATCCAATCATTGTTTTGTCTGAAATATTTGCCAAATGCAATTTTAGGAATGGTATCAATTCCTCCACCCTTTCTAGCGTGTTTGATACTGGTAAATGACACCCAAGGAATAACAGAATGATATACCAAATCAAGAACGCCCTTTCTTGGCTCCAATTTCACAGAAGATTTTAATAGATCTATTGATTTTTTTCCATTAACTATAAAATCTTGAACATTTTCCTCAAAATCAAAATAACAAAAGCCAAAAGAATTATCCTCTTTTAAAAATGTGGAGCCAACATGAATTTTTTCAAACTCAACCAATTCATCATTCTTAAGTCTAAACCGAAATTCTGGAATGGCATTTACAACTTTCAATGATTTATACAAAGAATGCAGAAAAAAAGACTCCTTCGATTTTTTACAATGTTCCAACAACTTTGTAATTTTAATGTTTCCACTAATATTAAAAGATGGGTCTTCATATTCTTTGTAAAATTCAAAAGCTGACGTCCGATTCCAATTAGAAAGGTCAACCGATTTGTAATTCTCTGACATTTGTTTATTAAAATTCACTAAAGATTCCTTGCCTAATATTTTGCCATTCTTCATTTAACATACTGTAAAAAACAGAATCTCTTCGATGACCATCACTCATCAACATATGGCTTCGCAACATCCCTTCGTAAGTTGCACCTATCTTTTCCATCGCCTTTTTTGACTTTTCATTGCGATTGTCTGCCTTAAATTCTATTCTTCTAAAGTTTAAAATTTCAAAAGCATATTCCAATAGCAAAAACTTACAATTTTTATTCAATCCTGTTCCCTGAAACTCTTCTCCAATCCAAGTCCAACCAATTTCTAAACGTGCATCTTTGAGCGAAATATTGGCATATCTGGTACTTCCAGCATAGGCTTTTTCTTTCTTATCATAAATTGCAAAGGCGTAAGTACTGTCATAATCCCTACCCGACATTGCTATTTTAATATAGGTTTTCAAATCCTTGTCTGTTCTAACAAGTTTAGGAGAAAACTTCATTAATTCCGGATACTGCTGAACAATAGGAAACAATTTTTCGAAGTGATCCATATTCAATGGCTCAAGACGTACTCTTTTATTTTGTAAAATTATATTTTCTTGAAAATTCATTTATTATTATTGAAATATTAAACTAAGCTTTTTGCTTCGCTCTCATTTTTTTCATTTGTAAATATAAGTCTTTAAACAAACCTCTTGAAATCAATATTTTCATAATTTCATTGGTTCCAGCATATATCCTTGCCACACGAGAATCCGCATAATTCCTAGCAATTGGATACTCCCAAATAAACCCATATCCACCAAACAACTGCAAACATTCATCCACCAATTTTGAATGCATTTCGGTACAAGTAAGTTTGGCAATAGATGCTTGTTCAGCCGTCAATTTATTTTCACACAACAATTCGATGCATCTATCAACATAAACTTGATGTACTTGTAATTGTGCTGCCTGCTCAGCCATCTTGAATTGTGTATTTTGAAAGGCAGCAATTGGCTTTTTAAAAGCGGTTCTTTCTTGGGTGTATTTCACTGTATCCTCAATAGCACCTTCACAAGCACCGATTGCATTTATAGCAACTGATAATCTTTCTCTTGGCAATTCTTTCATCATATAAATGAATCCTTTGCCTTCCTCACCAAGTAAATTTTCTTTAGGAACTTTTACATCTTCAAAAAACAACTCACAAGTATCATTTGCCTTCAATCCCAACTTTTCAAATGGTTTACCCTTGCTGTATCCTTCTGAATTTTCAACTATTAATAATGAAATGCCCTCTTTTTCAGTTCCAGCATTTGTTTTACATGCTACCAATGCAAAATCAGACAAGTATCCATTTGTAATAAAGGTTTTAGAACCATTTAACAGATAATAATCCCCTTTGTCAACGGCATTCGTTTTGATTGCTTGTAGATCGCTTCCTGTGTTTGGTTCTGTCATTCCTATACAAGCGATCCATTCGCCAGAGACCATTTTAGGTAAATATTTTTTCTTTTGTTCTTCCGTTCCGTAATGAATAAAATATGGAACAACAATATCAGAGTGAAGGGAAAAGCCCAAGCCCGTATAGCCTGACTTTGAAATCAATTCCGAAATGATGGCATTGTATGTAAAATCTAAGCCTGCCCCACCGTATTCTTCTGGAACATCCAAGCATAAAAAGCCCATTTTACCTGCTTTGTTCCAAACATTTTTGTCCACCATTCTATTTTTTTCCCACTCGTGGTGATGTGGCTTTGCTTCCATTT
>JAHDGP010000153.1 GCA_020627525.1 Bacteroidota bacterium | reverse complement strand
GTTGTTCTACTTTCTCTTTGTCATCATCATAGTTTTCAGTTACATCACTTACTATTTTTTTCAATGATTCATTTTCATTGCCTATTTCTTTTACCAAACTTCTGTACCACTTATACAAATCTTTTGTTGAAGCGAGCAGTGTCTTATAACCATCTTTTGTTTTTACCGATTTTGGTATCAATAATAGGTGCGGATAAATATGACTAGAACCAGGCTTGTTGGATTCATCAGAATAGCCTTCAATATTTTTTACTTTGTAAATGTATTTAGTAGACTTTTTTTCTTTGATGGTACTTTCTTCAATGTCGAAAGACTCCATATTAAATGGAAGAATATTTAGCGTCATTCCATTAGGAACCTCAATAACTATTTCCCGATTAAGACAAGCATAGGGATTCATAAAATGAGCACTGGTTAAATACATAATATTCTTATAAAATTTGGTTGTAGAAACATCGTGTTTCTGACCATAAACCTTTAGAAATATTTCTGAATATTTAATCTTGATATCCGAATGAAAAATATTATCATCTTGATAGTAGGTATCGTTTACTTTATAATCAGTATCAAATTTTTTAATATCTGAATATTGATTATAAAAAAGACTGTGATAAAAACTTTGCCCGTTTTGCAAAGCAAGATACTCTTCCTCTTCGTAGACCGTAGCTGTTACGTTTTCATCTTTATCGACCTTGTATTTTATGTGTGTTTTGGAGTTGGTTAATACCAATTTTTCATCAGGAAAAATTTTAGCGGCATCATTCGCTACTTCAATTTGGGCGGAGGTATTCAAATTTATCAAAGTAAATACCAAAAAAATCAAAAGTTTGGGGTTCATAAGCTGTTGTTGTTGCTGGAATTTAAGAGAATAGCGAATTAATATAAAACAACTAATATGCCTAGATTATTATTTTCTATTCTCAAATAATAATGTCATTACAAAAATAACTTTTCTCAGTAAGTTTAAGTTCATTTTGATACTTAATTTGTTATTATTAAATGGAATAGTTATATTTTCCTACGTACTTAGTAGTTATACCCGAAACAAAGCGGTTTGAGAAACTTTTGATGTAGTTTTTTTTGCGTAAAAACAAGGCAAAAAACGCAGATAGAGCCATAGCTACATTGAGTATTTTTAACGAAATATTTGCGCAAAAGAACAAGCAAAAAGTCTCAAACCACTTTGGTTCGCGCATAACAGTAGTAAGTATCAATTCAGAATGATACATAATTAAAATTTGTTATATACTATTTTGATTTGCTACTTAAATAAATTAAATATTATGAAATTAGGAGTTTCCAAGATAGATTTTACCCCAGAAAAACACGGTATTGCAATGTTGGGGTATGGTGTTACACATCATGTAATAGAAGGGATAAAAACGAGGTTACACGCTCGTGCTTTTTATATGGAAGAAGGAGGAAAAGCAGTTTGTATTGTTGTTTGTGAATTGGGCTTGATGTTCAATTCTTTGAGGCATACCGTTTGTAAAGAACTAAAAAGATTAGCACCAGAAATTCCTCTTGGTGATGATAATTTGTTATTGATAGCTCAACATACACACAGTGCTCCTGGTGGCTATTCTTATCATCCATTGTATAATATTGCTACGCCTGGATTACAATTGGATGTCTTAGAAATCTATACAAATGGAATTGTAAAATCAATTATTGAGGCATTTAACAAGAAAAAAGAAGGAAATTTAAAATATATTGAAGACCTTGTTCCAACTGATAAAAAGGTGAGTTTCAACAGATCTATTAAGGCTTATAACCTGAACCCTGAAGTGGTAGAAAAAGTTAAATTCGAAGATAGACACTTGGCAGTGGATAAGACGATGCGAATGCTTCAATTTAGTACGGATGATGAGAAAGAAATAGGTTCAATAAATTGGTTTGCTGTCCATACAACGAGTATTCCTGTCTCTGAACACAATGTGCATTTTGATAATAAAGGGTATGCTGCTCAATATTTGGAAAAATCAAAAGAGAATGAATATGTGGGTGCGTTTGCACACGGATACTCAGGAGATGTTACTGGTAATTTTGTGAAAGATTCGAAGCGTAAAAATTTTAGAACACTCAAAGGGCCATTTGAAAGCAATGATGAAAATGCGCAATTTAATGGAAATATTCAATATGAAGAGGCTGCAAGAATTTTATCGAATATTGGAGAAAATGAAAAGCTTGGTTCTGGAATAGACTTTTATACTTACTGGGTAGATATGAGTGATATTGAAATTGATCCGAACTTTGTAGACGGTGTTGTAAATGCCAAAACAAGCCCTTCCTGCATTGGCGTTGATATGTTGATTGGTGCAAAATCGGACGGGATGGGATTACCAGAGTTTTTAGTTCCCATGGCTCGCTCGGTAAGTAGAAGTATCAGAATGTATGAAAAGAGAATTTTATCATCCATTCAATCACAAGAAATAAAAGATAGGCTGACCAGAAAGTATGAAATGCAAGGGTGTAAATACATAGCTATCGAAACAGGGCTGAATCGCATGTATGGAACAAGCGATATTAAAAACTTTGTAGTACCGGGATTTGTAGATGATTCAATTCGAAACTTAAAATATTTTCATAAAAAAGGCACTTTTGAATTATTGCCAATGTCTGCTCAAAAATTGCCTTTTCAAATTTTTCGCATTGGCGAACTTATGATTGTTTCCTATCCTTTTGAGTTTACGACTATCACAGGCAAGAGAGTGAAAGCATTTATTGAATCTAAAGTGGACACTTCTAAAATAAAACACATCTTGGTCTCTCCTTATTCCAATAGTTACAGCGGTTATATGACTACAACCGAAGAGTATCAAATGCAAGCTTACGAAGGAGGGCACAATGTTTTTGGACAATGGGCAATCGGTGCAATTTACCAAATCACAAATCAAATGTTGCAGGAATTTGAGAAGCCACAATCAGAGCGTAAACCATCAATAGATGTCTTATCAGAATATGATAAACTGGATTTGGAAATGCTGATTTATAAAGAATAAAAGTTTTTGTGTTTAAATAGAAATAATTCTTTGTCTTTTTAGTTACAAAATTATTGTGTGCCTATGATTATATATTGCATTTATAAATATTATTATTAATATTATGTGTGATTTAGATTTTAAAATAAAAACTGCGCCCAATGAAAAATTTTATTTTAGTCATTGCACTTATCTTTTTTGCATTTACTACCTATGCACAAAACAACTGCCAACCATATTTGCCTAGCAATAAAGGCGACGTTTGGGAAATAAGTTCCTATTCAGCAAAAAATAAACTGACGGGTAAAACTAGCTATGAAATGCTAGATAAAGTAGTTCAAGGCAATGAAATTGTCTACAAAGTTAAGACTGTCAGTTATGACAAAAAAGGAAAGGAAGTTTTTGAAAATACTTTTGAAGCCAGATGTAAAGATGGTTCTTTTGAATTTGATATGGAAATTTTTATAGATGGTAATATGATGAAAGCATACGATAATATGGAGTTAGATGTAAACGGGTCAAGCCTTGAAATGCCTTCTTCGAAAAATCAAATTGGAACGAATTTAAAGGATGGTTCTTTGGATATGAAAATTGGTTCTGATGGAGCTATGCCAATAAAGATGTCGATTTTTTTAACCAATAGAAAAATTGAAGCAAAAGAAAAAATGACTACTGAAGCTGGAACCTTTGATTGTATTGTTATGAGCCAAAATATTAAAACAAAAATGATTGTGAATATTGAAACCAATACCAAAGAATGGTACGCTGAAAACGTTGGCCTGGTTCGTTCAGAATCCTTCAATAAAAAAGGTAAGCTGATGGGTTATAGTGTGCTTACTAAATTTACAAATTAATAGCAAGCATTTACTAGTGCAATAATCTGCCTTTGCTATATTATACGACATTATATATTCAAAATGTAATTCAAAGTTTTGATAATCAGTTTTTTTTGTAAAATTTATTTGTGTATGTTAATTTGATCTTACCACTTACTTAAGTCAATGATGTATGAGCTCAGGTAAGGCAGAAAAAATTACTAAAACAAGTCTTGTATATAGCAGAAATATGAGTTAGTGTATTAGTTAATTTGTTTTCGAACCTCTAGCACATTTGCCAAAACAATAAAAAAGAAGAAACAGATAATGCTGAATAATTCGACATTGTTTATCCAACCATAATCAATAATTCCTACGGCATCTGTTCTAAACATATTGTGTTCTTGGGAAACTATAGGATAAGCGTATGGATAATACAAAGCTAATGGTTTGTTCATCGCTCCTATTATTATCGCGACAATGAATGCAATGATTCCAAAGCTTGAAGGTATCAAAAATCCTTTAAAACGATGACTCAAAAAATAATGAATTCCAATTACACCAAGTAGGGAAATTATGGTATGCGTAAAGCTTTTTAACAACTCGAAAACTGGCGGAGTGTGATAGGAAAATTCTATTTCTGGAAAAATGAAATTCAAAGCATAACCACACATTATCAAGCCTATACTCAATGTAATTAAAGTAGCCGCGATGAAGAAAATAATTGCAGCCAATTTCGAATAAAACAAATGTGTTCTGCTTAAAGGAGTTGTGTACAAATATTTCCAAGTGTTGGACTGAAATTCTATAAATACAGCTGCGCTTATCAACATAATTACAAAAGGGTTTGCTATAAATACGGAAAACATTCCCACACCAGCATTCCATACTTTCAACCAAGGATTTTTGTCAAGTACGGCTATATTGTTTACATCCATGTAGTGGGCAACCAAAACAATTCCCAAAACAGAAAACAGGGCAAAACATACCAGGGATAAAATAGGTAGGTATTTTAATTTTGTTAATTCGGCTTGTATGGATTGGAAGAATCTCATTATTGCTTTTTTTCATTGGTAATGGACAAAAACATTTTCTCTAAATCGCTCGCTACGGGCGAAACTTCAAATATTTCTATGTCTGCATTTACTAGTGATTTGATGATTAATGGCAACTCGTTTTCATGATTTATGACCAACTTTATTTTTTTGTTTTCTAGAATGGATTTTTGAGAGGCGGTAATTAAATCAAAAGCTTTGTCACTATCGTTTACCTTTAGCTGTACTTGAATATTTTGCTGCTTTATTTCTTGTAATTTTTGGAGGCTCCCCTCAAATACAATTCGCCCGCCCTTGATAATGCCGATTTGCGTTACCAATTTTTCTACCTCTTGTAAAATATGCGAAGAGAGTAAAATGGTTTTCCCCTCTGCTCTAAGTTGGTTTAGTATTTCTCTCAGTTTTATTATGCCCATCGGGTCCAGACCGTTCGTTGGTTCGTCCAAAATGAGCAATTGAGGATCATGTAATAAGGCAATTGCCAAGCCCAATCGCTGCTTCATTCCCGTTGAAAAATCACTTGTTTTCTTTCCCTTTGCATCTTTAAGACTAACCAATGACAATACTCTGTCAATACGTTCTTTAGGTGCTTTAAAAAATTTACACCAAATCTTTAAATTATCTTCAGCTGATAAGTGATAATATAAGGATGGATTTTCTATGAGCGATCCTATTTTATTAAAATGATGGGGAATCGTTTTTTTTATGTCTTCTCCAAAAATAGAAATGTTTCCATTTGCTGGTTTTAGTAAACTCAAAATAAGTCTGATGGATGTTGTTTTGCCTGCGCCATTTGCTCCTAAAAAGCCGTAAATGCTTTGTTGTGGAACATTGATGTTTATATCAGAAAGAACAAGCTCATTTCTTTTATATCCAAAGCTGATGTTTTCTAAAGTAATTGCATTCATTCCTTTAGATTTTTGATTGTTAAAATTGCTTTTTTTAATAAACGCTCGTCCCGACCTTTGGTAGAATTTACAGCAAAGGTTGAGTTTGATTTTGGAATGTGTAACAAAAGTGTGCCCCACAAACCTCCGTGCATATAGGCTTTTTCTCCATAGATGTCAATCTCCCAAACGCCATATCTATAGTCTTTGAAACCTTCCTCTTCTTCGGCATTGTAACTTTCTGGAAATTCATTTTTTGTCAGCATCAGCTCTAAAGTTTCCCTTTTATCAAATATTTGATGGTTGAAAAGAGCGTGAAAAAATGTTGTCAGATTTGGGCAGGTAGACATCAATCCGCCACCGCCATACAAATCAATTGAAGCATCAAAATTAGTAGCGTCATTTCTACTAAAATAGCAGTGTACAGGATCAGGCATTTGCGACGGAGGGGCTTCAAGGCTTTCCAACCAAGTACGGTCGAGATTTAGAGACTCAAATTTTAGCAATGAACGCAGTCCGTTTGCTAAATCATTGTCAAAAAATTTTTCAATAATTTCACCCAATAAAATATATCCTGTATCGCAATAATCATATTGATCACCAGGTTCACCAATTTTTTCTCCCCAAGCCATAGCAGCTTCTAACTGTTCTTGGCGTGTCCACCTTTTGTCAGGATTTGCAAGAATTTTATCGCCGTATGTTCTATCGCCCATTGCATAATCATACAGACCGCTGGTGTGGTTTAAACAGTGCCTTATTTTTATTTTTTCAGGATCATACTTATCCCCTAAAAGTATTTTTTTACTTGATGGTAAAATGTGTTGACTAATAGGATCATCAACAGACAGTTGTCCCATTTCGTGCAATCTTAAAATTGCTACTGCAACAAAAATTTTGGTGATGCTAGCGATTCGGAAGGGTTGATCAATGTGGAGTTCGTTATCTTCTGCAATGCTGTCAAAGCCTTGAACGCCTGCCCAGTTTGAATTTAATTTTGGTGAAATGATAGACATTGAAACGCCAGGGTTGGCACCAAATGAAGCATCGAGTGCTTCTTGTAATAATGCTTGGAAAGTATTTTCAATTTGATCAGCAGATGGATTTGTGGAGACCTGATTTTGACACGAAATCAAAAAACAGAGGAGAGCGACAAAAATGGCTTTACTACGAATCATATGGTTCAATTAACGAACCAACAATATACAATATTTTATATGTAAACGAACACAAAGGTATTGTTAAATTGTATTTGAATAAAAAAAGGGACAAGCAAAGCTTGTCCCTTTTTTAAATTTCTTTTCATAACTCATAACTCATAACTCATAACTCATAACTCATAACTCATAACTCATAACTCATAACTCATAACTCATAACTATTTCTCCAAACGTTTGATACTGCAACCACGTCCTTTAACATCAGGAAACTCAATTTTTTCACCCTTCAGCATTTTATCAATAGCATCTGTTAAATATTGATTGTTTACTTCGTCTTTGTTTTTCCAGTTATCGTCAATGGCTCCTTTGTAAACCAATTCTTTGTTGGCATTGAATAAGAAAACATCAGGTGTTCTAAACGCACCAATCTCATCTGCCAAAGCGTGGTTTTTATCTATCATATAATAGCAATCATAACCTACTTCATCAGCGTGTGCCTTCATGTTTTCAAAAGAATCATCCATATTATCCGCTTGACGTTTTCTTTCGTTTGGATTTAGGATCACATAACCGATATTGTTTTTTTCAGCATACTCCTGTATGGTAGGGTAGCGATCTTCATAAGCGATTACGAAAGGGCAAGTGTTGCAAGAAAAAACAATCAGTAGACCATTTTCATCAGCAATTTCATCCAGAGAGATCATTTTGTCAGAAATATCTTGCATTTTAACATCAGACATTGGCAGCTTTCCGCCAATGGCTAAGTGTTTTACACCAGGATATTCATCTTTTTTGGAAGTTTTTCCAGCAGCTTTTTTGCCAGAAGGTTGGGTAGTAATTGTTTTTGTCTGTGTACTAGGTTGAGTACTAGGCTGGGAAGTCGTATTCTGTGATTGTCCGTACATGAATATGAATAGACCACAGAAAATTACTATTAGATTTTTCATTATAAATATAATTTATATTAATAAGTTTTACTTGTTTACAGTTGCAATAAGATTAGTGGTTTGCCAACGTTAAAATGATGGTTTAATTTTTAAATTTTTTTGTGCTTTTGCAAGGCGCAAAACATAATCATAGCATTAGCTACGGTGAGGCTTTGCAACGAAGCAAAAGTGCAAAAAAGTTCAAAAGTATCCGTCAATTTTAACTTGACGAACCACAATCATTTAAACGCTTGGTTTACAAATTTATTAAAAACAGCGAGAATTTATTTATATAATGCATTTTTTTAATGCCAGAATGACGTTCAAGTACCATTTTGTTGAGCTTTTTTAGTACTTTTTAGTGGTTTGGTATAGGTTAGAATGGCTGAAAAAACGCCATCCATTGTGATAAAGTATAGATTTTTGTCTCTTTAGAAGGGGCGAAACCATAAATTTAAAGGAACAAGTAAGGAATTGAACATTGGATTGTGATGAATGGATATTAAACACTGCCGTACTATTTACTTATGATAAGGTTGGTGTCAACTTAGATGGTGTCATTCAAGATATTGACAATGATGCTTGGTTTGTCAATTGTTCTACCAATGGAATAGCAGAGTTGGCTTGGTTGCTTTTGTCCGATTTGACAATTTTTTTCATTCTTTAGTTTTTTTTTTGTTAAAAATGTTAAATTCACTTTTCTCTAATTCAGAAGAATCCAATTTATTCTAACAAAAATCTTACTCAGAAAAATCGCTTTTTCTGTAATGGTTAGTTGTGCCTTTACATAAAGGCTCTTACCTGTAAATTGAAATGTTAATATATGATTATTTAACATATTTGTCTCAGGAGAACGGAGATTTCTCTATGAGTAAAAATCCTTTTTTAGATTAGAATAAAATGCGCATTTATAACGCATTGAATACGCCTGTATATAGGGCGTTTTCATCTATTTGTTACAATGTAAATAGGTATGAAAATCAATGCCTTATTTAGAAAAAACGTGTTTTTCGTGATGCTTATAATTTTAGATTTTGCTCAGAAAATCAACAAACTATCTATTCTGTAAGAGTTTTTTTATTTCAAAAACGCTTTTATACTTGCATTATCATTTGAAAATAAATTTTAAAAAATCTTTTGCGCAGAAAGATGTAAAAGGCTAATCGCTCTGTTGCCTAATTGATTAAAAACGGAGCAATTTTTAACAAAATAAATTTTACAGAATGAAAAGTTTAAAAGCGATTTTCGCAATGACCTTTATGGTTATGTTAGTAATGACTTCTTGTAGTAAGGAAGTAATTGTAGAGGACGATATCTCTGGATGGAAGACAGGAGGAAATGGAGAGGGTAAAGATATTGTAGAAGATGACGTACATGGTTGGAAAATTGATAAGCATGACGATGGAATAATAGAATGGGAAAACATGATTTCAACTTTGAGTGAAAGAAATGAATCATTGGTAATAAATAACTC
>JAHDGP010000152.1 GCA_020627525.1 Bacteroidota bacterium | reverse complement strand
CCCATGGGACCAACCAATTGACCAATTATATATCCATTAGGATCGAACAAACTACTTCCAGATGAACCGTTTCCAGTAGTCTGTTCATCATAAGACACTCTCCATACTGTTTCCCCATCATCACATCCAAATTTGGGAAGACATCCTGCAGATGGCGGTGGATTAATAAAACAACTAAATCCGTAATAAGAATGAGTACCTGGTGGATCATAGGATTTAGTATAATCCATAAGCCATCCATATCTATGATGAAGTGAGAATGTTGAATCAGGAGGGTTGGCAGAATCGTAATCTCTTGTCCATCCAGCAAAATGAATTCCAGTCAATCTATCGAAATTTGTATCACCATTATAGTTTGACAATTTTAACAAATGAAAATCTGTATCCAAGCTATCAATGTTTGTAATTCTGTTATCAGGACAAGATTTGTTTGGAGCTTCTGAGATAAACTCAGCACCATCATAAATCACCAAATAACTACTATCTTTAGCTCCTGAACAATTTGGTCTAATATAATTAAAAACAAATTTCAAATAAGATGGTGGCTGCAATGTACCTACTGATCCAAAACAATGTTTTGCTGTAAAAATATATGGAGTAAAATCTTCTTCAGTATTGTTTATCATTGTTCCTGTACAAACATGACTGCCATTTGATGTTGTAATTTTACAAACAGCTCTTTTTTGTACACATTTTCCATCTAAGCAATTAGCATACTGTTTATAATCATTGTAATATTCATCTTTATCATAATTATGATAAACCTTTTTAATTACTAAAGAACCTTTTTGTCTTAAACTTCTTGGCTCTTCATATTCCAAAATTATAGCTTCTCCAGGCACAGGTATATTAGAAAAAATTTCTTTGTTTAACCTGCTGGTTATAGGTCCTTGTACAATTCTTCCATCATCAGAATAGATATAAAGACGACCACCATCAGGTATGTAAAATTCATCGAACTCAACACTAATAGCAGAGGCACCTTGTGATGAAATTTTGGTTTTCCAAGTATCACCTTTTAAGCTTCTTTTATAAGAATTACTGGCTTTTAAATCAATGTTTACTATGTGTTCATGGACAAAATCGACTTGCTCACCTGCATCTTGCAATTTGCGTTTTTGATGGTATAAGTATTCTGAGTCAACATATTCCATTTCAAAATTAGGGGGACTGATTTTATTGTTAAAAAAACCATCTCTCATTGATTCAGCATCACTTAGATTCCGAACAATGTATTGTGCATTCACATCCACAGACTGCAAAAATCCAATCACCATCAATACGACAATGTTGGATAAAATAAAAATATTCCTTCGTTTCATAAGTATAATATTTTTTGATTAAATAATATGATTCAAGCGCAAAAAATAGCAGTATGGTAACAGCGCAGAGACCATTGCTTTTTATTGCATTTATATATTCTATTAAAAAATCTAGAAACTGAAGCCGAAGGTTGTTGATTCATCGTTTTGGCATTTCAATTAAAAGACCCATTTATCTAATAATGAAAAAAAAAGAAAAATGCAAGTTTGTCGGATGGTGTTATCATCAAAAAAATACAATTCAAATGCTGTCAAGAAAAATCAAAATTCCTCCCAATAGTGCAAGAAAAAATCCCGATTTTGTAATGTTTTAAGTTCAAAACTTGTCAAATTTGGAACTTCAAATTATTTAAAATAAAAATTTAACAAAATTTGAAAATCAATGATCTTTAAGGAAGAAATGATATTCAAATCCAGTATCGAAAAAGTTTGGGACTTACTGACAAATCCAGCAATGACCAAAGAGTACATGTTTGGTTGTGAAATTATCTCAGACTGGAAAGTAGGAAGCGCAATAGATTGGAAGGGCAAGACGGAAGATGGACAAGAGGTCGTTTATGTAACTGGAAAAATATTGGAATATCAAGAAATGAAAAAAATTACTTCTACCACCTTTGATCCCAATGCAGATATGGAAGACATTCCTAAAAACCATGTAAACCTGACTTATGAATTAGATGAGGTAGATGGAGGAACGCAACTCATCATTACACAAGGAGATTTTTCAGAAGCAGAAAACGGAGCAAATCGGTATGAAGAATCGAAAAATGGATGGATAGATTTGGTGATTCCTAAAATGAAAGAATTGCTGAAAGAATAGAGACATTACTTTTGGGTATTTTAGAAAAAACTGTAAATTTAGGTCTTATAAAATTCATAGAAATACCCAAAATGACTAAATTAAAAGTAAAGAGAACATCAGAATTGAACAACCGTGCAAGAAGCTTTGATATTTATATTGATGGAAAAAAAGTTGGAGAAATAGCAAATGGAGAAACCAAAGAGTTTGATATTGAAACTGGTAAACATAAATTAACAGCCAAAGTTGACTGGTGTCAAAGCAAAGAGTTGGATTTCAAAATCCAAGATGACCAAACAAAGACTATTGAGATTTCTGGATTCAAATATGGCAATGTCATTATACCATTAATTCTTGGTATTGTAGGTTTGTTCTTTTTTATAAAATTCGTTGTAGGCATTGATTTGATAATTTTATTAGGATTGGTCGCTCTTATATTTTTATACCCACTCTATTATATTTCAATTGGAAAAAATGAATATTTAATCGCAAAAGAAGTAAGTTAATTTTCGCTTACAATGAGGTTAAAGATCATTTCCATCATCCTAGTTTGTTTGGTTGCTTGCAAAGCAAGTGACTACATTGTGATCGAAGGAAATGCTCACAAAATATTTAGCCCGCCAGGTACCATTAAGATAAAGGAAAATTTCTATGCCGATGAGTCTGAATTGACAAATTTAGATTACAGAGAGTATATCTATTGGACATTGAGAGTGTTTGGTGAAAATTCAGAGGAGTATTTAGCTACCCTTCCAGACAAAACTGTTTGGCAAGCTCCAGATTATACCGTAAATTTAAAAGACAAATATTTTGATCATCCAATGTATAATGATTATCCAATTGTTGGAATTACATTGGAACAGGCAAGAAAATTTACTGATTGGCGAACAGAAAGAGTCGCTGAAATGTTATTGATAGAAAGAAAGTTAGTTAAGCCTAATTATGATTGTACAGCTAAAGATTACTTCACTTTAGAACGATATATAGAAGGGAATTTTGATTGGATAATTTCTAAAGAAGATGTTTTAGTTCCAATATATAGCATACCTACAAAAGATAATTGGGAGTTAATTGCGGGAATAAAAACTGAACTTAAAAGTGGAATTGACAACACCACAAAATACAACAAAAAGGTTTTGAAAAATTTTGGTCATCTGCAAAATTCACAAGAATATCATTTATCAAAAAGAAATAAAGACAGTTACTATGAAGAGACAGATGGGTTTGTCTTTACAACAAACCCCGTTGATATGTTTGGTAAAAATGTTTTTGGCTTATTTGGAATAACTGGAAATGTATCTGAGTTAATTGAAAACGATGGATTTTGTAAAGGAGGAAATTGGAAAACAAAATTAGTTGGAAATGAAATTGAAAAAGACATTTCTTTTGATAAAGCAAACTGTTGGACAGGATTTAGAAATATTGCAAAGTTTGAAATACTGAAAAAATAAATCAACTATTCTCATGAAAAGAATACAACTATTTGAATTTGAAGATTTTGCTTGGCTTCCTAAAACCATCAGAACAAGTATAACCAACTTGATCATTGTTTTTCATAAATTAATGGGTACAAGCGCAGTGCTTTCAGAATTAATTCTTGAAGCAAAAAGCAAGTCTGATTTTTCAAAAATTGTAGATTTGGGTTCTGGTTCAGGCGGACCAATGTTGGAAGTTATAAAAAATCTCAATGAGCAAAATGTGCCTGTGGAATTGATGCTTACAGATTTACACCCCAACCCTGAAGTGGTCAAAGAAACAAAAAAGCTTGGAATAAAAAACTTATCCTATTATGAGCAATCTGTCAATGCAACAGATTTTTCACAAACACCGACTGGTCTAAAAACAATGGTTTGCAGCTTTCACCATATGCCTCCCGAAACAGCAAAAAAAATTCTTCAATCGGCGCAAGAAAGCAAAGAGCCAATATTGATTTACGAGGTTGCAGAAAATTCTATTCCCCTTATTGCTTGGTGGCTATTTCTCCCCTTATCACTTATGATAATTGTCATTATGGTTTTGTTTATGACGCCTTTTGTAAAACCTTTAACCCTAAAGCAATTGGCATTTACTTATTTAATTCCTATCATTCCTTTCGTTTATGCCTGGGACGGTCAAGCATCTCTTGTACGGACTTACACCTTTGAGGATGTAGAGCATTTACTAAGTGATTTTAAAAATGATGACTATGTTTGGAAAATCGACAAAGCAAAAAAGGCAAATGGAAAAAATTTGGGTTATTATGTAATGGGGTATCCGAAGTAAATAATTTCAAAGGCAATCTATTCTATAAAAATTAATGAAAGTAATCACTTACACCAAACCTGTTTTTCTTGACAAGAATACTTACCCAAAATCTTATCTATCATTTTTACGAAAATATGGATATGGAACCTACTGCGATTTATTGAATTTTTTAGAGCCTGATGAACACCTAATTCACAGTACTTTTTCTGATTTTGATCTCTGGGAATTTGATTCAAATTTCACTAAAGAAGATTTAAAAAATGCAGTACAAATTTGCTCCTCAAATGATGGAGATATATTGAGTTTTTTAAAGAATCAGCCAAGCAATCTTTTTTTACTCCCCAGACATTCAGAGGTCATTTTGAAATTTAAAACGCTCTATGATGTCTTTGATTTTTATAATAAATCATATAAAATTTCCGATCAATACTTTGAGCCGAGTAAAGACAGGAACATTGAATTATTTTCTTTGATAAACAATGGGCGATTATTAGATATAAATGCAATTCACGGTAAGTTTTCAGAAAACTTCAACTACGACTTCACAATAGGATTGGAGCAACCAAAATATGTAATTGCGACAATGGGCGGCTGGGTGAAATTCGACTTGGTTTATAAAAACTCAATAACTATTAGCTATCAAACAACGGAAACACAAGAGCATTCGAAATACATTAGTTTTATCAAAAAAGAGATAGACACACTTTCAAAATAAAAACTAAAACGCTCTAATCAACGTCATTAGCTTTTTCATTTTATCCAATTCGACTTTTAACTCTTTGTGTACAAACTTACAAACATCCTTCTCGATTTGTGGCATTACCAACCTTCCTTTTATAGAATGACCAAAATCAAAGTGGCATTCCGATGCATTTTCACCTTTTACTTGCGCTATAAGAATAAGCCTTTCCAATAATTTTCTTTTTTTAATTTTTTGCTCCTCTCCAACAGATGCTTGTACGGCACTTTTTATACCGTTGATAATTCCATCCTCCAAAGAACCACCTAAAAACAAATAATCATTTTCAGCATAGGTTTTAACATAAGTTTGAGCAGTCCAATTGTCTAAAAAACAAAAAGCAATATGGTATTTAAAATCATTAATCGTTATCAATTTATTAAAGATAAACAAAGGTTTTGTAGTCGTCTGCTTAGCTATTTCCACCTCTAGTTTTTCAAATATTCCTTTTGGAAAATGAAACAATTCTTTTGTATCATTTTCAATTTCATTTTCCAATAAAATTTTTACTGAAGGATTTAAGTAAGCATATTCTGTAAATCGTTCTCTAATTACTTGAAGGTTTAGCTTTATATTTTTGAAAATATTGGCATCCAACTTAAAGTTGACAATTACATTTTCATTGGAATTTTTTGCATTGAATATTTGCACCTCATATTGCTCATTCTCTGATTCGATCAGATAGTTTTTGCCACCAGATTCTATAAATATGGAGGAACTTTCAGTAAATCCAATAAACATTCGCAAGTCAAAAATCAATCCAGATTTCCAAGTGGCAGGTTCTGTAGGAGGATTTATAAAACTAATCAAGTTCTCGACAATGGCATTTTTTATTTCAAGTTTAAAGTTATCGTCCTCTAAAAAAGTCAAACGAAAGTCAACAATTTCACCTGCTACCTTTTCAACCTCCTCTAAAAAATTATACAACAATAAATTTAAAAAACCATTGGTATTGATTTCGCCAATATACATCATTGGGCGCAGTTTTACAGAACGGATATGATCCACCCCTTTGATTTCTTCTTTTGAGTATTCCTCTTTTTTTTCCATTATTAAGTAAGTATTTCACAAAAACTCCACAACCAAATCATACAATTCATTTGGTTTTTCGGCGTGTACCCAATGACCTGCGTTTTCGACTGTTTCCAATATTGCTTTTGGGAAATATCCAACGATCTCTCCCCAATCATCTATGCTTATATACCTATCGGAATTGCCTCCCTTTATAAAAAGTGTTGGACCATCGTACTCATCATAAGGACCAAGACTGTTCCCAATAATATCCAAATAATTTTTATGGATTACATCCAAATTAGCCTTCCATCTATACGATTTCCCTACTCTATCTAAATTTTTCAATAGAAATTGTTGTACACCAAACTCTTCAATCGTCTCCGCTATTTTCGCTTCAGCCTCTTTTCTCGATTTGATTTCAGCCAAATTCACAGAATACAAAGCATTGAAAATTTCTTGGTGCCCAGGCTCATACACTTTAGGTGCAATATCAACAACTATCAATTTATCAACTTTGTTATTGTTTTCTACAGCAAATTGCATACCTACTTTTCCACCCATCGAATGACCTATTACAAAAGCAGAATCTATATTATTTTGTATTGTAAATTCATTCAGGTCTTTTGCCATTACATAGTAATCCATTTCATCAGCATGATCTGATTTTCCATGGTTTCGAAGATCAACTAAATACACTTCATATCGTTCAGCAAATCTTCTTGCGAGAGAGTGCCAGTTATCCAACATCCCAAACATCCCATGCAAAATAATCAAAGGATGTCCCTCTCCGTACTTTTTAAAATTCAATTGCATTTATCTCTTATTTATCCAACGATTCTAAAAACTCAAATTCGTTTTTCAAAACCATATCCCTACCAAAAATTTTCATATAACCACGCATAAATAAATCAGTAGCTTTCGAGTCTTCCGTCATTCGCACAAAAGTTTTATTAGGACCCCGATTTTCTAATTCGTAGGTCCAACCGCCCTCTATACCAACATTTGATTCTAATATTTTGTTGGACAATTTAGTTTTAGGCACGCGTTCTGTTATCTTAAATTTGAAAAATTTACTACCTCCTGCAATATATTCATTCCACATATCAACTTTGCCATTTGATGAACTTAACACCTCCACAGAATGAATTTCCTCTCTAACATTTGGCACATTTTCTATATCTGTTAAAATGTCCCACAATTTGTCTTGAGAAACATTGATTTCTTTCCCCAAACTGCCCTTATACTCCTTAGGTGACATCAATCCCAACACCAAAAATACCGCAGTAAATGCCAGCAAAATAACAAGAATGATGGCAAGTATTCTAATGACTATTTTCATGATATTTTTTTTTAAATAAGTGATAAGCTCAAACTAAAATGTATAAATATTTTTTTCAAAATATTGATTATCACGTACAAAGTTCAAATTGCAATATGCTCTTATAAATCTCCCAACTGAGGACGCATAACGATCTCCTCCACCACTGTATTTTTGGACAAAGCAAAAACAGCATATACCATTTCACCAACATCAGACGCTTTGCTCAATCTATCTTGAGGCACATCAAAACCCTCCCAAGAAGCACTGTAAGTAGCACCTGGCAAAATCGCAGTCACTCTAACATTGTGCTCCAACAATTCGGCTCTAAGCACTTTTGAAAAGCCCAATAAAGCAAATTTAGAAATACTGTACGAACTGCCATTAGGATAAGCAAATGTACTTGCAATTGAACAAATGTTGAAAACGTGCCCTTGCTTCTTTTCAATCATTTCACCAACCAAAGCTCTTGTCAAGTTGTAGGCACTATACAAATTTGTTTTCATCATTAAATCCAAATTTTCCGATGCTTCATCAATCACATTTCCAGGAATAAAAACTCCCGCATTATTCACAAGAATGTCCACACTGTTGAAAACTTCTTTGATGAAAGAAGCGAAATCCAGTACATTTTCCTTTTTTGAAACATCACAAACCTTCGTATGTAATTTCACATCTGGATATTGTTCTTTAAAATCTGACTTCATTTTATCCAAATCATCCGAATTTCTAGCACAAACGGCTAAATCAAATCCATTTTGAGCGAATTTTTCAGCAATTGCCCTTCCTATTCCTTTAGTTGCTCCAGTTATAACTATATTCACGGTTTAAAATTTTTTGTAAAGATAAGTTTTATAAATTCGTTCAATCTAAAAAATAGTAAACATTAGCATTTTACTACTTAATTAAAACAAATGAATTGGAAACAACAAAAACAGCATTGACAAAAGAACAAATATCGCTTTGGTTTCAGAGCTTACAAGATGACATTTGTCAACAATTGGAAACGGAAGATGGTAATGCCAAATTTCATCAAGATAAATGGGAAAGAGCCGCAGGCGGTGGGGGCAGAACCCGCATCATAGCTGATGGTAATATTATTGAAAAAGGAGGCGTCAATTATTCTGCGGTTCACGGTCCTATGCCAGAAAATATATTAAAGGCATTGAACCTTCCTAAAAATGATTTTTATGCCACAGGTGTATCTATAGTTATTCACCCAAAAAATCCAATGATTCCTATTATCCATATGAATGTTCGTTATTTTGAAATGACAAATGGCACTTATTGGTTTGGAGGAGGCATTGATCTGACGCCACATTATGTGATTGAAAAAGATGCTCAGTTTTTCCATCAACAATTAAAAAATACATGTGATAAACACAGCGAAGCCTATTACCCAAAATTTAAAAAATGGGCAGACGATTATTTTTACATCAAACATAGAAAAGAAACCAGAGGGATTGGTGGTATTTTCTTTGATAGATTATCATCCAATGATGGCTTTTCAAAAAAAGAAAGATTTGATTTTGTTATGGATGTAGGTAATATATTTTGTCCAACATATCTTCAATTATTCCATGATAATAAGGATAAAGCATATTTGTCTGAAAATAAGGAATGGCAATTTTTAAGAAGAGGTAGATATGTAGAATTCAATCTGGTTTGGGACAAAGGCACCAAATTCGGATTAGATACGGATGGTAGAACCGAATCCATTCTGATGAGTTTGCCCGCCACTGCAAATTGGGTTTATAATTTTAAACCCAAAGCAGGAAGCCCTGAAGAATACACATTGCAACATCTTAAAAAAGAAATAGATTGGATTAATTACACTGGATAGTAAAAGGTTCGGTTTCAATGATATTACTCATG
>JAHDGP010000151.1:3871-9340 GCA_020627525.1 Bacteroidota bacterium | reverse complement strand
TGAGCGGAGTCGAAGCGACGCTCTGGCTGAATATTATTTCCCCCTCGCAATCGAAGTGCCCCCAATCCAACAACCTATTGAGTAGCTAGATCCTGGTGTAATACTTCTTACAAAAAGGTCTTTCTTTTCTGGCATATATTGATAGTACTGATTGATGTATTTTTGTGCCTCATCGGCTGACGAAGGGTCGATTCTTTTTGCTTTGTTCCACATATCCATTGCAGGCCACAAAACCTTTTGACTCTCAAAACCTGTTCCTGGACCACAAAGTTTGCCACTTCCTGCATACATTCTTCCAATCAAAATATAAGGCTTGCCCCAATTAGGATTCAAACTTGCTGCTTCCAAAGCGTGTTTTCTGGCTGTCGGAAAATCTTTGCCAGGTAGGTCGTAAGCAGTCATCGTTGCCATCAACATTTTGATCTTAGCTTTTTTGAAATTGTCAGATTCTACATCAAACGCTTTTTGGTAAAATTCCAATGCTTTGGCATAGTCTTTTTGTTTTCTGTAAATATTTCCTTGAGTTTTCAATCTAGATGCTTTCGGTTCCAACTGATTGTATTTATCCGTTACTTGCAAAAACATTGGATCATCGTAACATTTGAAATTTAAAAACGCAGAGTACAATTTTTTGATATTGGTTAAGTCTTCTTGATTTTCATTGAATTTAGTCCCGTAGTAATCTTTTGCCTCTGCACAGCTTTTTATTGAAACAGTAGTTGGGTTTAACACATCTATCAAGTTTTCATAAGTTGGTTGAATTTCATCCAATGCGTCTTGATATTCTGAATTGCCTGATTCCAAATTATGGTCAATAATGGTCTTGATGTTATTATAAGCTTCAGACAATTCATCTTTGTTTAGCTTTTGGTCTTTCAATCTTTTTAAAACATATCTAAAATACAATTTGAGTTGGCTGGCAGGTGTTTCATTGCCACCATTTAAGACAGATTTTTCCGCAAAATCAAATATTTTGTCTTCTTCTTCAGGATAATATTTATAATAAGAATAAGCTTTTTTTCCAGAAAGAAAGGCACTCTTTCCCCAACAAATAGCTCGCTGATCACTGATCTCCATCATTCTATCAAACAACTCTTTCTTTTTAGCTGGATCCGTTTCTTTATCAATCAAGTCTTTGAGCATAACATCACCATCTTTGAAAGTCTGTTCTCTGAGACCAGGAGCATTGGTGTATACATACTCCCAATTAGGTAAAGCAGCATCGTATAATTTTGCTTTGAAATCTTCTCTGTATAATGTCAAAGCAGTTAAAGCAGTTTTTTTACCTTTTTCACCATACATTTCACAGTCACGATCATTGGTCGTTTTAGGAGCGTCTTCTTCTACATATTCTTCAGTCGGCGTTTCCTTTTTAGTTTCAGTAGTTGCTTTTTTTTGCGAGCTACATCCACCCAAAACAAAAGAAAAAAAGATCAGTGTGGAAACCAAAAGGATTGATTGATTGATATTTTTCATTGAATAATTTTTATACAGCAAAATTAATTATAGTATTTTCAATTTTAGACGTAAAATCTGATAAACTTTTCAAAATTGCTAAAAAAACAAGCTTTTTACAACACGGTTTTTTCAATAAGATACATATTCTAAATGTTCTTTGATTCGATTTTGTTGTCTATAAAACGTTCTATTCTATTGGATAATATAATTTTAGCAAAGTTTATCATCTTATATTAATTACCATACAACTAGACATTTTTAAAAATCAGTGGCAAGCAAACAATATATCCAAAAGCTCCAGAAGAGCTCACCTTTTTGTAGCAATAAATATTTGACCAAAAGCTAACATAGTTTGATTGCGCTGCAATCCTTTTTAAAAGGATCACAGTGTGATCCCATTATGTTAGTGATAAATGAATGCCAATTTTAACGATCTTGTAAAGATCGCACCAATTTTAAGTGCATTAATCTCTAATTTATTGAATCATTACATTTTTTATGAGAAAACCCTTTAAGTGAAAGTTAGTTAAAATCGAATGATTTGATTTACTTTTTTTTGTGTTAAAATATTGATTAATAGTGCTTTGAACTGCTTTTTTATGGATGAAAAATATTATTATACTCTTATTTTGTGTTTCTTTTTCTTAGAATAGCAAAATATATTTGTAATGAAGTAATTGTAAATTAGCTATTGATATACTACTATACGCAGATAGTAAGATAATTATTTAGAAAATATTGTATTTTTTTGTATTTTATTTGATTGAAAATCAAATGGTTATGAATTAAAATGATTAATGTTTCGATGTAAGGAGTATTGAAACATAGCTATTTAGCAATTTTATTATTCAACATTTATAAAAAATTAATTATGAAAGCCAAGCACGTTTTATTTAGTTTGATTCTATTGTTTTACACTTTTGGAGTAATGGCACAGAGATCAAGCTCTTCCAAACCGTTGACATATACCGATGAGGTGACTGTTCACAATAGTTCAGCAAAAGCCTTAAAATTTAATGCTCATAAATGGGTGTACAATGAAGAAACTGATGATTTAACAGAAAATATAATAGAGGGGACGCATTCTATGTATTATCGTTATTCAAAAATGGACTTTTCTGGTGATGTGAAATACGATGTAAAAGTGGAACTCTTTGAAGATAAGTATATTTATACTTTTACAAACTTTACTTTTAAGGTCAATGGTGGAGCAGACTTTGGCGTTATAAAAGAAGAGGATCTTTGTCTTACAAACCCAGGAATGTTTAAAATGAAATTATTGCAAAAACCGTTTTGTAATGATTTGAAAAATAAAATAGATGCCCACGTAAGAGCAAGAGCCAAAAATCTGAATAAGATAATGAAAAACGAAATTGATGTTAAGGTCAAAGTATATGAAGATCTTCCACCAGTAGGAATTATTTATTCTGATAAGATTCAAATTCCAAATGCTACTAAAAAACAACTGTTCAGTAAAGCCAGAGTTTGGCTTTCACAAACTTATTCAAATGCTGAAAGAGTAACACGTAAAAAAAGTGAGCCAGAAGGTGTGCTTATTGCCACTCCATCATTTGAGTATAAACGCGAAGGAGCTTTGGCTAATCAGGCATATACAGGCTCTATTTATTATAAAGTAAAATTAGAAATAAACGATTCGGATATTAAATTCACAATTTCAGATTTTACACATAGAGCAACTAATAGTTATGGTTTGATAAAAAATGAGGATGTTTGTTTTAGTAACAAACAAGTGGTTACTAAAAAGAAAGGGCTTGAGCTTTGCGAGCACATTAAAAAAGAAATCGACGATCATACAAAGATGCTTATTAAAACACTTAAAAGTTCTACGGAGAAAGAAGTTGAAAATATTAGTCAAGAATGGACGGAAGAGAAAGATAATGGTGAATGCAGTTATTCTCATGTCGTAAATGCAGAAGGTAAGTCAAAAGATGAGCTATACGAAATGGGGAAAGCATGGTTTTCAAAAGAGTTTGTAAATGCGAATCGTGTATTGGAAATTAAAGATAAAGAAGCTGGAGAATTATATGGAAAGACTTCTATGAAATTTATGCAAAGTAAAATTGTGCCTATGGGTGAAATTCATTTTAAAATTAGATTGCAAGTTAAAGACAATAAGTATAAGTACATATTTTCAGACTTTGTTCATTCTTCAAGAGATAGTAATTATGGTTTGATTTCAAAAGATCCGAAAAATTGTATTTCTCCAAAAGACATTGTTGCTACTGCGAAGTTTAAAAGTAAAATGTGTCCAAAAATTCATCAGCAAATAGAAGCCGAAGCACTTCGGTTGATAAAGTCTTTAAATGCTTCAATGAAATAAAAACAAGATAAGTTATATCATTTTTAAAAAGAATGCCATGCGAAAGTTATGTATGGCTTTCTTTTTTGAGTTCAATAAATGCATGTTAATGATTTAATGCTCCAATGCTTTAGTCTTGATCTGTTTGAGATAGTTGATTTTGTGCATTTAGATTCTTTAAAAATAAATAAGTAATTATGAAAAATATATTAATATTGTCGGTATTTGTGTTTTGTTTTTTAGCAAATACAGCATTGATTCAAAGCCAAGTTGATTCCTATAAATCTCAATATTATCATCCTGAATTAGAATATTATCTGGATGAACACAAATCAGTAGCGGTTTTACCAATGGAAGTTGTTTTTATAGATCGTAAATTATCTAGCAATAATGACAGTGAAAGAGAAGAACTTGAGCAAAAGGAAAAAGACATGCAAACAAAACTTCAACGAACATTTTATAAAAGATTACTTTGGTTGAAATCTAAAAATAAATTAAAAGAAATGGAGGTGCAGGATACAGAAACAACCAATAAGTTGTTGCAAGAAAGTGGTATTGAAAATATTGAAGATCTCGCATCTTACAAGTATGATGATATAGCATTGATGTTAGGAGTAGATGCCTTAATTGGAGGAGAGATAGAGATTGTACAAAAAAGAAGTTTGGCTGGTTCTATTGCACTTTCCATGGTGACAGATGTAAATCATTCTACGGATGATTCTACTTTGGCTATCAAAATTCTCTCAGGCAATGATGGAAAACTTATTTGGCAACATTATACAATAATGTCCAATAAAGGCTTTTCAAAAACAGAAAAATTAATTGAGAGAATGGTTGATTCAAGATTAGATAAATCGTTTCCATACCATATTAAGTTTTGAGTTGTTTGTCAAAAACTAATTCTAAATTAATTCGAAAAGCAATGAAACTCAAAATCAAATGCAAGCTATTGGTCGTTGCTATTTTTATGTTGCTATCGACCTCTTATATAAATGCACAAGAAGATTTTTATCAGCATGGAAATATTGGATTGGGTGCCACAACAGGTATGCAAAATCCTTACGGATTATTTGGTCTAGAAATCAGTTATTTATTTTCAGATATTTTAGATTTAAATGCTGGTGTTGGAGTGGGTTTTAGTGGTGTGAAAACAGGCGTAGGTCTGCGAATATTTTTACCCAATAAAGATGTTTCTCCATACTTGGGCGCTAATTTTATTTATGCAACTGGAGGTAAAGAAATCGAAGTAAGAAGGGGAGGCGAAACAGGGTATTTTGATATTCCAAAAGGCTCAGCCATACATGTGAAAGGAGGCGTTAAAATTCGTTTCTTTTTTGATCAGTGGCTCTATCTTTCAGGTGGATATGCCTTTTCAAGAAATGACAAAGAAGCTGAATTTTTATATGGAAGTGATTCGGAAAAAATTCAAAATTTTGCAAACTTTAGCACTATTGGAGGTGTTCAAGCTTCTGCCACTTTTATATTTAAGTTTTTCGGAAACAAAGCCAACAGTAAAAAAAGCAGTTGGGGACAGGATTGAGTTTACAAAAACAATTGCGCTAACCAGCAAAATACCAACAAAAGCAATCTTTAATTTATTTAAACTTGCCTAGTATCTTTCTCCCAGTTTCATTTCAAATTGAACCCTGAAATCACCTCGCCAGTCGTCTATAGGAAGAAGGCACCTAGTA
>JAHDGP010000151.1:0-3771 GCA_020627525.1 Bacteroidota bacterium | reverse complement strand
ATTTTACGCAAAAAAGCAAATTTATTTTACTAGCCGATAGTTTTTTTATTAAAACTGAGTACTAGAATGTTTATTCAAACGCTTTTTAATTACTGATTGAAATTTTATAAAAAACCAAAATGAGAACCTGAAATTGTAATTTGATAATCACCTCGCCAGTCGTCTATAGGAAGAAGGCACCTAATACGGAAAAATCATTTAATTTCAAAACAGACCAGAGATTTTTATAAATCAATCACTTAAATTTTAAGATTCAAGACTGAAATTAGACTACCTTTACCCATAATTTTATAAGTTGAGAAACTTGCATTTTGAAAACAATAACATTATATAGATGATAGCGATACAAGGTAAGCTGGTTAGTCGTGATGTAACAGAAAAAGAATTTGTTTGTAATTTAGGTGCGTGTAAGGGAATGTGTTGTGTACTTGGCGATGAAGGAGCGACCATTACGAAAGACGAAGCAGATAAAATAGAGGCAATTTATGAGGAGGTAAAACCTTATTTAACTGAAAATGGTGTTAAAGTCATTGAAGAGGCAGGGTTTTATACAACCAATGAAAAAGGTGTGATGTCTACACAGTTGGTGGAAGGTAAAGAGTGTGCATTTATTTCTTATGACGAAAAAGGAGTAGCACTTTGTGGAATTGAACGAGCACACCGAGATGGAAAAGTGGATTTTAAAAAACCTGTTTCTTGCCATTTGTATCCAATTAGAATAACTGAATATCAGCATTATGATGCGGTAAATTATGAAAAATGGGATATTTGTGCACCAGCATGTAAACTGGGAGCCGAATTGAAAGTGCCTATTTATAAATTTTTAAAGGAGCCTCTGATTAGAAAGTATGGAGAAGATTTTTATAGTGAATTAGAGGCAGCATCGCAATACATAGAAGACAATGATATAAAACCTGATTGAAAAACTAAGACTATGACATTGGACATTGAGACTATTGAACAAGAAGAATCGAATGATATTTCTTTGGTAAAAACATTTGGTGGTGCTGTTTTTGGAGTTAATTCAACGACCATAACAGCGGAAGTAAATGTCAGTACAGGCACAAAATATGCTTTAGTTGGTTTGCCCGATAGCGCCGTGCGTGAAGGCTTTGAACGCATTCAAGCGGCTATTAGAAACAATGACTATCGTGTTCCTGGAAAAAAAATTGTCATCAATTTGGCACCTGCCGATATTCGAAAAGAAGGTTCTGCTTACGATTTAACTATTGCAATAGGTATTCTTGCTGCTACTCAGCAAATTCCTGAAGATCAAATCGGACAGTATATCATTATGGGTGAACTTTCATTGGATGGATCATTAAATCCGATCAAAGGTGCTCTGCCAGTTGCCATTCAAGCGAGAAAAGAAGGTTTTAAAGGATTTATTTTACCAAAACAAAATGCCAAAGAAGCAGCAATAGTTGACAAACTAGAGGTACTTGGAGCCGAAAACATAACAGACGTCATTAACTTTTTTAAGGGTACTCAAAAAATAAAACCAACAGTTTTTAATACGCGTGAGCAGTTTTTTGAGGATTTTAAAAATACTTCTATTGATTTTTCAGACGTTAAAGGGCAGGACAACATTAAAAGAGCATTAGAAATAGCAGCAGCTGGTGGACACAATGTAATATTGATCGGTCCTCCAGGAGCTGGTAAAACAATGCTCGCCAAACGATTTCCTACCATTTTACCACCATTAAATTTACACGAAGCATTAGAGACAACTAAAATTCATTCGGTAGCTGGAAAACTACCTGCCAATTCATCATTGGTGGCATCTCGTCCATTTAGATCGCCACACCACACAATTAGCGATGTAGCTTTGGTTGGTGGAGGGCAAGTACCACAACCAGGAGAAATTTCATTATCTCACAATGGCGTTTTGTTTTTAGATGAATTACCTGAGTTTAAAAGAACCGTATTAGAAGTACTTCGACAACCAATGGAGGAGCGAATGATTACTATTTCGAGAGCAAGGTTTACCGTTGACTACCCAGCTAACTTTATGTTGGTCGCTTCCATGAACCCTTGCCCATGCGGCTATTACAACCATCCATCCAAAGAATGTGTTTGTCCACCGGGTGTTGTTCAAAAATATTTAAATAAAATATCAGGACCGCTTTTAGATAGGATTGACTTGCACGTCGAAGTTACACCAGTTTCTTATTCAAAGCTATCATCCAAAGAAGCAGGAGAGAGCAGTCAAAGCATAAGAGAACGAGTTATTGCAGCTAGAAATATTCAAGTAAAAAGGTTTGATCAAGAAAAAGATTTACATTGTAATGCTCAAATGCCTTCGCAGCAGGTGAGAAAAATCTGCGAATTAGATCCAGCAAGTAATAATTTGTTGAACAATGCTATGAAAAAGCTGGGATTGTCAGCTAGAGCCTATGATAGAATCTTAAAAGTAGCCAGAACCATTGCTGATTTAGCCAATAAAGAAAAGATTTCTTTTGAACACATTGCTGAAGCCATTCAGTTTAGAAATCTCGATAAAGAAGGTTGGGCAGGATAAGGTGTCATTTATTTTATAAATGTAGCCCCATTTTGTGATTTTTGTAAGCTGTAGTAACAGGTTACAAGACTTTATTTGTCATTGATATACAATTATTAATAAATTAACGTCTATAGTTTTTTTTCAGATTAATAACTTCTTACCTTTAAGGAATATTTAATGATATAATACCTTAAAACCAATGTCACTTTCGAGTTGGAACAACTTCACTCCAAGCCCGAAAAAAAGCAATTCCTCCATTCATTCTGATTGGAGACTAATATCCTTATCTATTTTATTTCATAATTTTTCAATTTACAGAATCATATCTGATAGGATTGGTGTATCAAATTCAAAGAAAAACTGTTTTTTGGATCATCTTTTGAATAACAGATTATTAAGTACTCAGATAAGTGTTATTAAGTACTTGACAGATTAGCTAAAACTTAGAATTCATATAAAAATCATTATAAACAAAAATTCAAATCATTATGAAAAAACTATTATTTGCTTTTGCTGTAATGATCTTTCCATTTATGCTAAATGCGCAAGATCCTTACATTAATGAAATTCACTACGATAATGCTAGCAGTGATGTTGGCGAATTTGTTGAAGTTTGTGTACCAGCTGGTTTTACAGGAAATTTAGCTGATTATACAGTAAGTTTGATAAATGGAAGCTCTTGTACTTCTTACGATAGTCAAACATTAGACCTTTTTACCGTAGGTGCTACTGATGCAAATTGTACATATTATACTTGGTATCCTACTTCAATTCAAAATGGAGCACCTGATGGTGTTCAAGTGGATAATATGGGAACTGTAGTAGAGTTTCTAACTTATGAAGGTACTTGTCCGGGAAGTACTGATATTGGAGTTGCTGAATCAGGTACTGAAACACCTGGAATGTCTTTGCAACTAATTAACGGTGTTTGGACTAGCCCGGCTGCTGAAACTCCTGGAGATGCAAATGTTCCTCCAACCTTTGATTGTCCAACAGAGATGGTGAACTTTGGCGATGCTTGTGACGATGCTGATGCAGCAACAACAAATGATGTAATCCAATCAGACTGTACTTGTGCTGGAACTGTTCCAACCTTTGATTGTCCAACAGAGATGATGAACTTTGGAGATGCTTGTGATGATGCTGATGCCACAACAATAAATGATGTAATCCAATCAGATTGTATTTGTGCTGGAACAATAAACAACGGCACTTGCCCAACAGGAGCAAAAATCAATGAGTTCCACTACGACAATGCCGGAACAGAT
>JAHDGP010000150.1 GCA_020627525.1 Bacteroidota bacterium | reverse complement strand
GGAGGAAATGTAAAGGGGAAAGTTTATGTTTCTGCACCAAATATAAACTATAATTAGAGTAGAATGCAAATGAAATTTATAACAAAGCCAAACTTTTTTCGTATCCACGATCTAAACTGTTTGTTATGAATTAGTTATGATTTTAGAAAAAATATTGCGAAATCAAACTATTATCAGAATGCAGCTATTTATTGATTTTCAGAAACTGATTACCACCTAAAGGTTTTCTAAGGTTAATATATGAAAAACAATACAGCAAATATTGGTTTTATTGAGTATTTTTGAGCAGTCAAATTATTTGAATTGATACATTTTCATGTAAATGGATAAAAAGGTATACAACTTCTAGATTAAAAATGGAATAATGAAAAAAATTACAACTTTTGCTTTACTACTATTGACAACTTTCACATTTGCTCAAACAATAACAGACTTTGACTATGATGGAATGGACGATGATTGGGAGGAAGACAATGGTTTAAACACGTCAACTAGAACAGATGCCTGGCTTGATGCAGATGAAGACGGAATTTTAAACTTGTTTGAATTTCAATTGGGTTCAGATCCACAAGACCCACTTTCTCCAAGTATAATAGAACTTGCAAGTAGCGACGACCTTGATCAGCTTATAAATCAAGCGGCGGTAGACATAACAGTGATTAGAATTCCTGAAGGAGATTATGATGTAAATATTGATAAAAATGTAAACACAAACCTGAAACTAATGTTGCAAGGTGGTTGGAACAGTGATTTTACTGATTACAATCCTGATTTTTACAAAACAACCCTGAATGGTAAAAAATTGAGTGAAGTTTTACAATTCGAAGTAAAGAATAATAAGGTTAATTATAGTATAATATTAGATGGTCTTTATGTAGTTAACGGCGGCGGTGAGGGCAATTTGATTGTCTCTGACACAAAAGGTAATTATTGCTATTTAAGTATTTATAATTGTAAGTTTTATGGATCAAGTAAAGTTGGAGTTGGAGTTGTACAATCAAGCACTGATTCTTGGCCCCTTACTTTTGTTATAAAATCAATATTTGCAAACAATACAAAAGAAGGGTTGGCTTACAAAACACTTGACAATACCAGATCAAGGTTGAGAGTATATAACAGTATTTTTACGCAAAATGAAACCTACGGAATAAGTTTAGAAATGCTCGATGCCGAAAGTAAGTTGTTTAGTGAAATTACTAATAGTGTAGTTTATCACAATACAAACACTGGGTTTTATCTAAAAGGAGATGTTACTTTTGATATATTATATTCCAATTATGATAAAATTGAAAACATTGAAGGCGAAGCAGATGTTACTGAAAATGCATCAAATATTATTGAGTTTGGACCAAGCTTTGTAAGTGCTTCGAACTTAGATTTTCGATTAAAACCCAACAGCCCGTGTATAGATGGAGGTACGTTTATTGGCTTTGGATTTGTTGGAACTAGACCAGATATTGGTGTATATGAATTTGACCCAAATATTGGTATAAATGATCTAGACTCAAAATTTGAATTTGCTACCTTCCCCAACCCGATTGCTATGAATGAACCGCTTAATGTTTACCTCAATGGTATCCCTAATAGCAAAAACTTGACCTTGCAGTTATTCGATTTAAATGGAAAGAATATTCTTTCTAAAAAGATAATTAACAGTAATGATCTAAATAATTCATTTACATTAGAAGGAATAAATAGTCAAGGAGTATACTTTTTAAAACTAAAAGAAGGTGAAAAAATATTAAAATCTAATAAAATATTAATTTATTAGACCTTTTGCTTCATTAAAATTAAGCCCAAACTAAGAAATAGCCTAAAATTCATTTTTTATACAGTTTGTTGATTGTCAATTTTTTATGTTTATTTTTAAACTAAAAAATTGACAGATATTGCTATGTTTTCTAAGTGAATCTTGATTTTTTATATTGGTATTTTAGTAATATTTATGCGAAGTTTGTTTTAGTAAACAGGTGTTCAGGTGATATTAAATGCACTAAATACTTGTTTGGTTTTTACTTAACGCACACAACACAAAAATATTTAAATGAAAAACCAAGAAAATGGGAGGCTTACGTCTTCTACCAAAAAAAGATTGCATTCATTAAGCAATCAAGAAACTGCTTCAGACATAATTGACTACGACCCAGAATTCAATATTGAAGACTCTGCAAACAGTTCAGGAGATGAAGATAGGTACAAAGATGATGCCTACTTAGCTTCTTTTTCAAAATTATTGGAGCACGATAAATATGGTCAATTAACAGATCAAGGTGCTCAACAATTTGAAGAGCTGGTAAGCAGAATGAGGTACGATTCAAACGGAACAGGACAAAATGTAAATGGTAATTTAAATGGTAATTTAAATGGGGTGATTCGAGCAAATAACAACAACACAAACTCAAGAGTCTGGGTAAACCCCCAAGCCGCTTTTTCTTATTCCCTTAAAGGTGGTGACATATCTTACTTTAAAATGCGTACAGCTCCATCATTAAAATCTGCTGAAAATGCAGCTGAAATGATGGAGGTGTATATGCAAACGCTTTGCCGCGATGTTGCATTCAATGATTATGGAACCTGCCTTGGAACCGATAAGTACAAAATGGACAATGGCGAAGTTGTTTCACTTACTAATTTTGCATGTAAAGTGTTAAATCAGTTTGGAGATGATTTTAGAGGACCAAAAGAAAACGGTCAAGTTACTCCTAATACCTTATTTAGAGGTTTGGCAAAAACGGCTACAGGTATAGAAAGTGATAAAACAGGATTCTATTTATCGCAGTTTTTATTACAGCCTTTATACCCTCTGTTTCCTGCTGGTTGCGCACCATTTGTAGGTGGATTAATTGGAGTGAACAGATTAAATCAGGAGGTTTTAGCAAGACCACAACATTATCCAATTGCTGGTCAAAGAGAATTTGGTATTACTTTAGAGGAGTTTGTAAAGATTCAAAATGGTGAAATTCCCAAAGCTTACATTGCCAGTGATTACAATCAAGATCTGTTGAGACACCTAAAAAATGGAAGAGATATGGGAAGTTTGGTTCACACCGATGGACCATATGAAGCTTACTACAACGCCTTAAACATTTTGATCTACAATGATTTTCCACGTTGTTCCAATTTTCCCTACAACAATGGAATTATCATGAATGAATCAGACGGTCATCAAATGGGACCTTCTGACGTTTATACTATGATTGCGGAAGTGTGCTTAGAAGCATTTAAAGCTGCTTGGGCACAAAAATGGAGATTGCACAGAAAACACAGACCAGAAGCAATGGCTGGCATCATTAATTTGGCTAAGAAAAGTGAAAACAGCAGAGCGTTTGCAGAATTTCAAAAATTTAGAGACAAAAAGTATTTGCATCCAATATTTTTTACAGAATTGAGCAGTCAGGCATTAGAAATAATTCGCCAAAGAAATATAGAGCAATCAGAAGTTTGTAACGATTTAAATGCAACCGAGGCTGATACTTATTTATTGGCACAAATGTACCCTGAAGGCAGTCCAGCACATCCAGCTTATCCTTCTGGTCATGCTACGGTAGCTGGTGCTTGCACAACCGTTATAAAGGCAATTTTTGACGATAATCAAAACTTTGCAGCTCATTTGGATAGAAATAATAATGGTGCCAAAACAAAAGTTTCAAGACCACATCCAAATATTGAAACACAATTGTTATCTTTAGAAGATGTAAATGTCGATAACAGCACTGGACAGCCTGCAGATAATTGCCACGAGACATGGAGAAATATGACTGTTGGAAGCGAATTGGATAAATTGGCTTCAAATATTGCCCTGGGTAGAAACTTTGGTGGCGTTCACTACCGTCAAGACGGTGATGAAGGTATTTTGCTAGGTGAAAAAGTCGCTATCAAATACCTGCAAGATCATTTGTTAAATTATCCAGAAAGTGATTTTGATGGATACACTTTTTCAAGAAGAAATGGGCGAACAATTAAAATTACAAAAGAAAATATAGTATGCCCTGACCCACCCAATTCTTAATATACTACACATTTTCTAATGAAAATGGGCTCCCTTTCTGACTTTTCAGATTGGGAGTTTTTTTATTGAAAACACATTGTTTAAAGTAAATGAACTATTTTTGTGTTTTATTCTATTTGCCATTTAAGCATAGGTACTTAACAAAACATATTTAAATGAAATTATTATTCCCAGTATTAATTTTTTTAATACCCTTTTTATCTTTTGGACAATGTCCAGAATCAAATGCAAATTATTATTTTCAAGAACATATTGATGAATTCAAGGAAATCTTCCCAGATTGTATAATTTTACAAAATCAGCTTAGAATTAGCGGTGACGATATAACAAATATTGATGGTTTCAGTAATATTATTGGATCAGAAAGCAATATAATAATTGACAACAATAATAATTTAAGAAATATTGAAGGTTTAGAAAATTTACAGTACGTCAATGGTAATTTATCTATAACCAGAAACGATACTTTAATGAGCTTAACGGGACTTGAAAATCTTGAAACTGTTGGAGGATCCTTATCAATTGGCAACAATGCAATTCTTTCTGAAATTGATATTTTCGATAATTTAAAGTCAGTTGGTACTCTTAGTCTTAGTAAAATGTATACAGATAACTTACTTGAGTTTAATAAATTAGATGAAATAAAACAAAGTTTGAGTTGTGTAGAGTTGTCGGGGTTAAGAAATCTTGAAGGGCTTGAGAAAATTGATAATTTACAGATTGAAGAATTGATATTGCTTGGAAACTTAGAGCTTGAAGGGATTCAAGGAATTGATAATTTGACGATTGCTGAAATTTTTGGAGTCGCTGGAAATATTTCTTTAAGCATTATCGATAATGTAAATTTAGAAGATTCTATTTCTGAAATTAGTTTATTTAATAATGCTAATCTTGAAAATTGTTGTTTTCTAGATTTGATTAAAAATGAAAATTGTTGTGATATTGGTATTGATGATTGTTATTCCTGTATTAACTATCCAGATGCTAAAGTTACTGTAGATTTTAATGGTTCAGGTTGTTCAAGTTTAAATGGAGTTTACAGTGTATGTTCAGGTGAAGGAAATTATTGTGATATTGGTACAAAATATGAATTTTTAAATTCAAACAATGTCAGTGCTTTGCTAAGTAATGATGGAAATACTTTTAATTCACGCTATAACTTTAGAGAATGGGGTTATGAAGTTCCAAAAGGCTCAGGACTAAAATCGATTTATTCTGCAGCACTTTGGATGGGAGGAATAGATGAAGATGACAAGTTGAGGATTGCATCGCCTACATATCGAGTATGGGGAAATGATATTTATGCCGGTCCAATTTTAGAGGAAGATATTGAGTCTTGCTCTGATTTTAATAAATTGTGGAAAACAGAAAAAGGAGATGTATACTATTTTATTAATGCATTTATTGAAAAAAATGGTGAAATAGAAATTGAAGATATCCCAAACAGTATATTGAATTATCCTGGCAAAAACAATCCACTTTTCAATGAATTTGACTTACCCAAAAATAAAGAGTTAGCACCATTTGTCGACTCAAATGAGGATGGAAATTACAATCCATTTGATGGTGATTTTCCGTTGGTTAAAGGAGATCAAAGTATTTGGTGGGTTTACAACGATTCAAAGTTAGAGGACAAGGAAAATGACTGTGAAAAAGAACCATTAAATATGGAGGTTTCCGTAACTGCTTATTCAAAAAGTTCAACTGATTATATTAACAATACCACATTTTATGATTATAGATTAGAATATTTTGGAGATAAACCTCTAAGAGATTTTTATATAGGACTTTGGTTTGATAATGAGTTAGGAACATATGATAATGACTTTGTTGGTTGCAATGTTGAACAAAATATGGGATTCTCTTATAATGGCACAAGAACTGATTATGGAACCTATGGTTATGATAATAATATTCCAACCCTAGGAGTTAAAATACTTGAAAGTGTTAAGGATAAAGGCAACAATGAAGTTGGAATGTCGTCTTTTAGATCATACATTTATGAAGATACAAATTTTGGAAACCCTAAAACTGCAGAAGAATGTTATGATTATTTAAGCGGGAAATGGAAAGATGGCACTTTTCTAACTTTTGGAGGAAATGGATACGGTGGTACCGAACCTTATCCGTATATGTATCCTGATCCTCCAAATGATCCCGATGGATGGAGTGAGTTGACAGCTGAAAGCGATCCTGGTGATAGAGTGTTTTTAATGACTTTTGGACCTATTGATTTAATGCCAGGAGATGTTCAGACTTTTACAAAAGCAATTTTATGGGAGCCAAATGTTGGTGGAGGGGAAGAAGTTGAACTAACAAAATTATTTGAAAATGGTAAGCAATTAGAATTAGATTATGATGAAATATTTAAACAAGACTGCAAAGGTTTAGTAGCTTACTACCAAGACTTAGATGGTGACGGTTTTGGCGAACCTGAAACCAAAGTTGTTAGTTGTGAACCTTTAGATGGATATATAACAGTCGTTGACAATGTTGCTATTTCAGAATTGGACATTCAGAAAGGTTTATCAATATTTCCAAATCCTGCTTCTGATAAAATCTTGTGTTTAATAAATGCACTTAATAATGAAAGTGCTCAAGTTGAAATATATAATGTAACAGGGAGTAAGGTTTACGCTAAATCACAAAACTTAAATATTGGAGAAAATAAAATTATGATTGATATTGAATATTTTGCTGCTGGTAGTTATTTTGTGAAAATTATTGATGAGAACGAAAATAATTTGATTGGAAAATTTGTGAAAAATTAATTGAAAATGAAATGCAAGTATTTTATTTTTCTTTGTTTGTTTTTACTTAGTGCTTGCAATTCTCAAAAATATTTAACCAAAAAAGACTTTGAAAGCTTTGAGTTAATTAAAAATGTCAAAGCTTCTGACTTAGATTGTTATTGCCATACACAAGGTATAGCTTGGTGTGAAGACACTGAACAGTTTGTTATTACTTGTCAAGGATTTGATTGAAATGCCTACCTTTTACTTTATTCAGATTATAGAAAAAACAATGATGTAAATGCAATTGAAATAGTGAAAGAAAACGCAGATAGAGAACTATCTCATCCCTCAGCGATTCAAATACACAATAAAATTTTCCCAGTAGCTTTTAGTAAATCTAAAAAAGATAGTTCCTTTATTTATTTTTATAAAATTGAAGAAAGTACAATTGATAAAATCGACCCTAGTCCATTAGTTCACAACAGTCATATTGGAGCATTGGCATTTAACAAGATTGATGGATATTATTACATAGTCGGATTGGGTTGGGATGCCAAACAACTCGTTGTTTGGAAATCAAAAGAAAAAGACTCACTTAGTAATTTTGATAAAATTTTAGAAGGTGATTTTGGCGAGCTTGTAAATGATAATACCAGGAATTACAATTCTGCTTGGCTAGGTCAATTAGATGATTCAAATGAAATTTATCTATTAACAACAGTAGGCAGCTTTGTCAATAAAAAACTAAACTACCTTGATGTTTGGAAGATAGATTTTATCCAGAAAAATGTTACTATAAAATTATCCAAAAGCATCCCTTTTCCAATAAAAACAGTTCATACCAATAGATCGCTTTTCTATGAAGGAGTTAGCATTAGAAAAGATGCTAACAATAAGATGAAAATTATTGCTGCTCCCTATGATTACAAAGTAAATCGAAAAGATCGTAAAATGAAGTATCTTTATGAAATAGATTTTGATATTAAGAATTTTGTTGAATAAATAGTTTATGGCATACGACGAATTTATGGCAGACAGATTGAGAAAAATTCTCAATGAGAAAAATGTTTTGTTCAGTGAAAAAAAGATGATGGGCGGTTTGTGTATAATGGTTGATGACAAAATGTTGTGTGGATTGTTGTACAATAAAAAGCACGAAACCGATGTGTTAATGGCAAGAATAGGAGAGGAGGCTGCCGAAGAAGCGATGAAAAAAGAAGCTTGTCATCCAATGGATTTTACAGGCAGACCAATGAAAGGATACGTATTTGTAAAAGCTGAAGCTTGTGACTCAGAGGAAGATTTTGCGAAATGGGTGCAGCTTTGTTTAGATTTTAATCCACTTGCTAAGTCGAGTAAAACGAGTAAGAAGAAAAAGAAAAAAGTATGAGGAATATCGCATTGAATATGGTTTTGTTTTTTGTTTCATTAAATGTTTGCGCTCAAACAGCCGTTTCAGGCAGCATCATTGACAGTGAAAAGAAGGAACCATTGCCTTATGTAAATATTGGCATTGTTGGTAAAACCATTGGGACTGTTTCTGATTTAGAAGGAACATTTTCATTGGAAATTCCATCAACAAATGATGATGAAATAATGCGTGTTTCAATGATTGGCTATGAGACACAAGAATTTACAGTCGAAAAATTCAAAGAGAAAATTCAAGAAAATCCACAAATTGTACTTGATAAAAAAACGACTGAATTAAAAGAAGTAATTGTCTCTGGCAAAGAGCTAAAGACGAAAGTACTGGGGAACAAAACAAAATCTCAAATGACAAGCGCAGGTTTTGAATCGGATATGTTGGGCAATGAAGTTGGTTTGATTATTAAAATTAAAAAGAGTCCGACCATTATAAAAGATTTCAATTGTTCTATTGTTAGAAATGAATATGGTACAGTCAGGTTTCGATTAAATGTTTACGATTTGAAAGATGGAATGCCAAATAACAGCCTTCTAAAAGAAAATATTATCGTAGAAACCGATATTGAAAAAGGATTGTTAACTGTAGATCTATCTCAATACAATATTGTAGTAGAAGACGACTTTTTCATTGGTCTTGAATGGATTGAAGATTTAGGCACTGACGGATTATTCTTTTCAGCTGCATTTTTTGCAAAACCAATTATTTACAAAGAAACGAGTCATTCCAATTGGCAAAAAGTTGGTGTCGCAGGTTTAGGTTTTTCCGTCACCGTTAGGTATTAGAAGATAATGATTAAATGTTTTTAATGTTACAATGTGATTAATGCGAGAATGCTTCAATGCGATTAATGTGAGAATGCTTCAATGCGAGAATCAATGTTGTTTAAAAAAGCCTGAAGGGCTGATATTTTATTTACTCAGAATTTTATCCAATCCAAGAACTCCGAAAGGAGTGGCATTATTCTTCCTCTTTGTTATTTGTGCTTCAAAACCCAGAAAGGTAATCAATAACTCTTTGTTAACAATAATATCAAAAACCAGAAGCAGAGTTAATATTCGGTCAATATTTCTTTGCTAAAATTTTAATCAAAAGCCTGAAGGGCTGATATTTTATTTGCTCAGAATTTTATCCAATCCAAGAACTCCGAAAGGAGTGGCATTATTCTTCCTCT
>JAHDGP010000149.1 GCA_020627525.1 Bacteroidota bacterium | reverse complement strand
ACTGTGGATTGAGCACGAATAAGGTATCTTCAATATAAAATTCTATATCTACCGATCCCCCATTATTTATATTCAAAATATCTTTATTTCTATTAGGATCATTCATAGAAATGACATAAAAAGGATTAAAACCTGGATAAACATGCACAGCTTTGTATATGTTTTTTTTAATTCCATTGCCTTGCTTTTCTCCTTGTGGTACTCCATTTGGTGAAGGACCATTTGTTCTTTCTAAAATATCCGATTCACCATCTCCCCAACTAACTTGAATAGAATCTCTATCGGCAATACCGGGACCTATTGTATTGGTGTAGGTAGTTACAGTAAATTCGTATCGAAAATTTTGCCCTGCCAGAGGGGCATGCTTATAGGTTATCTCGCCAGCACGATTGTGTGTTGCCATCAAGCCTACCGAGAAGGTAAACAAAATAAGTAATATGGATAATATCTGCCTCAATGCATATTTAACAATAAATTTGTAAATTTATTTTGCAGAAATATATGTATTAAATCTATAGGAAATGCTAACTAAACTGTCAGTTTTTCCAAAAGATCACGAATCCTTCTTCTTAACAAAAGCGGAAGAGCTAATAAACTCTCTGTTCACTCTAGCAATATTAAACACCGAAATCCCCTTAGGACATGCAGCTTCGCAAGCTTCTGTATTCGAACAAGCTCCAAAACCTTCTTCGTCCATTTTGTTCATCATATTTAATACGCGATCTTTTCTTTCAGGTTGCCCTTGCGGTAATAATGCTAAGTGCGATACCTTTGCAGATACAAATAACATTGCAGATGAATTTTTACAAGCAGCAACGCAAGCACCGCATCCAATGCAAGTAGCAGCATCCATTGCCTGATCCGCTAATTCTTTTTCTATAGGAATCGAGTTTGCATCAACTGCATTTCCAGTATTTACAGAAATATAACCACCTGCTTGTTGAATCCTGTCAAAAGCAGTACGATCAACAACCAAATCTTTTATAATTGGGAATGATTTTGCTCTCCAAGGTTCAATATAAACAGTATCGCCCTCATTAAAGGCACGCATATGCAATTGACAAGTTGTTGTTTTTTCCCACGGTCCATGAGGTTGTCCATTGATGTACATACTGCACATACCGCAAATTCCCTCTCGACAATCATGGTCAAAAGCTACTGGCTCCTCTCCACCATCTATTAATTGTTGATTCAAAACATCAATCATTTCTAAAAATGACATGTCTTTATCAATTCCATCCACTTTATAATCTACCATCTTCCCCGGAGAAGAGCTATTTTTTTGTCGCCAGATTTTGAGATTTAACTTCATAACAACTTATTTTTATACCTAATTTTTTAAGACCTACGAGGTTTTAAAACCTCGTAGGTCTTAAAAAAAATTAGTTATTTATAACTACGTGTTTTTAATTCAATATTATTAAACTCCAATTTCTCTTTGTGCAATGATGGATCATTTCCATCGCCAGTGTATTCCCAAGCCGCAACATAGGTATATTCAGGATCTCTTCTTCTCGCTTCGCCTTCTTCTGTTTTGTACTCTTCTCTGAAATGTCCTCCACAAGATTCTTCCCTATCCAACGCATCATAACACATCAACTCACCCAATTCAATTAGGTCAATTACACGCCACGCTTTTTCAAGCTCTGGATTGAATTCATTTTTCTCACCAGGAATTCTAACATCTTGCCAAAATTCTTTTTTCACCTCACGAATCATACCGATGGCTTTTTTCAAACCTTCACCATTACGAGACATTCCACAATATTCCCACATTATTTTACCTAATTGTTTGTGGAAATGATCTACAGATTTAGTACCACCAACTCCCATCAATTTATCAATCTTAGATTGAACACTCTTTTCACATTTTTCAAACTCTGGATGATCTGTCGAAATGGCTGGAACAGAAATTTGGGTAGATAAAAAGGCTCCAACTGTATATGGAATCACAAAGTATCCATCCGCCAAGCCCTGCATCAAGGCTGAAGCTCCCAAACGATTGGCTCCGTGATCAGAGAAAATACATTCACCCAATCCATACAAACACAGTGGTACTTAACTCATAATCTACCCATAAACCACCCATTGTATAATGCACGGCTGGATAAATTCTCATTGGACGCTCATAAGGGCTTTCATCGGTTATTCGCTGATACATCTCAAACAGGTTACCATAACGAGCTTCAATGGTATCTTTTCCTAAACGTTTTATGGCATCTGAAAAATCCAGATAAACCGCTACGCCTGTTTTTCCAACACCTCTGCCTTCATCCACCATTCTTTTAGCCCCTCTTGAAGCCACATCTCTAGGAACCAAGTTTCCAAATGCAGGATATATTCTCTCTAAATAATAATCTCTATCTTCTTCTTTTATTGTTAGAGGATCTTTTTTGCAGTCCTCTGCTTTTTTAGGTACCCAAACCCTTCCATCATTTCTCAAGCTCTCACTCATCAATGTCAACTTAGACTGATGGTCACCAGAAACAGGAATACAAGTTGGATGGATTTGTGTGTAACAAGGATTGCCAAAGTAAGCACCTTTTTTATAGGCTTTCCAAGCGGCAGTTACATTTGAACCCATTGCATTTGTAGAAAGATAAAATACATTTCCATACCCACCTGTACAAAGTAAAACAGCATGGCCAAAATGTCTTTCTAATTTACCAGTAATTAAATTTCTTGCAATAATACCTCTCGCAATACCGTCAATTTTTACAATATCCAGCATTTCATGACGATTGTACATTTTAACACCACCTTTGGAGATCTGGCGGCTCAAAGCACTGTACGAACCCAATAATAATTGTTGGCCTGTTTGCCCTCTTGCGTAAAATGTTCTGGATACTTGCACCCCACCAAATGAACGATTGGTCAATAATCCACCATAATCACGAGCAAAAGGCACGCCTTGCGCAACGCATTGATCAATAATATTTCGACTTACCTCTGCAAGACGGTGTACATTGCTTTCTCTCGAACGATAATCTCCACCTTTTACAGTATCGTAAAACAAACGGTAAACACTATCTCCATCATTTTGATAATTCTTAGCAGCATTTATCCCTCCTTGAGCTGCAATACTGTGCGCGCGTCTGGGAGAATCTTGAAAGCAAAAAGCTTTCACCTTATAACCTAATTCAGACAAAGTTGCTGCTGCTGAAGAACCTGCCAGACCAGTTCCAATAACAATTATCTCAATTTTTCTTTTATTATTTGGTGCAACTAAGGGTACACTCGATTTGTACTTGGTCCACATTTCATCTAAAGATCCTTCTTTGGGCTCTCTAGAGTCAAAAATATCACCGACATTATAATCTGCCATATCGCAAATAATTTCTTCTTTTTTTTAAAAATGTTTTTACTACTTAAACATCAATATATACAATGGTTGTATTGCAAATCCTAGTGGCACAAGAATAGCAAAAGCATAACCAGCAAATTTGATGATAGGGGTATACTTTGTATGTCTTATCCCCAAAGATTGGAACGCACTTTGGAAGCCGTGTACCAAATGAAAAGCAAGTGCTGCCAATGAAACAAGATAAAAACCAACATACAAAGGATTTTTAAATGCTGTTACTACAATGGTGTACAGATCTTTTATTTCGCCACCACCATAATTAACTGTAGGAATGTGTCCAAACTTTACTTGGTACCAAAAACTTTTAAGGTGAATTATTAGGAAAACCAATATTATTATCCCCAATAATGCCATATTTCTTGAAGCCCAAGTAGAACCTTTCCCAGAAGCCTTTGAAACATACTTGTCTGGTCTAGAGTTTCTGTTTTTTAATGCTAATAAAATTCCTTGAACGATGTGTAAGATAATTACGACATACGTTCCTATTGATAACACTTTTATCAAAGGAAAAGTTGTCATAAATTTAGCATATTCATTAAATGCCTGCCCACCATCACTTAACAGCAAGGACAAGTTACCTGACATATGTGCTATTAAAAAAGAACACAAAAATAATCCTGTTAAACTCATTAAGACTTTCCTACCTGCTGAAGAAGTCAAAAACGATGTTAGCCATCTCATATATAAAAGATTGGTTTAAAAATTCATATCCGTGTGCTAATATACTGCCAAAATGATAATTTGGATGCAATTATCTACGTAATTGATTAACAATATTAAGACTAATATTGTTTGTGCCTTTTAAGCTACATATTTAAGCGCAAAAATTCAACAGTTTTTAAAATATTGAAAAAATGACCCTTCACCTATTTATATATAACAAATTAGCTATTCGGAAAGTGGGCTCTCTACAAAATTATTGTCAATATAAGTAGCAAATTCGAAAAGACTTTCGAAAACAGAATCCGCTAAACTGTCTGTCAAGTTTATCTCTTCTACTTTGTTTATGAATACTGTTTTCATCTTTAACCTTTTTCCAAAATCTAAATCAGAATAAGAATCTCCAACCATTATACTTTTAGTAAAATCAATTTCAGGAAAGTCTTCTTGCGCCTGAAATGCCATTCCAGTTTTCGGCTTTCGACAATTACAATTGGATTCTCTCGTATGTGGGCAGAAATATATTTTATCTATTGCATCGCCATGTTCAGCAATGTCGCTTAATAGTTTATTGTGCATTATTTCCAAATCTGCATTTAAAAGCAATCCTTCATCCACACACCTTTGATTTGTAACAACAACTATTTTTCCAAAATAATTTGCCAATATCAATATGGCAGGAATTGCTAAATTACAATATTCAAATTCATCCCAGTCTAGTACAAAATCGTTGTTTAGCTTTTTATTTATAACTCCATCTCGGTCTAAAAACAAAGTCCAACTCCGATCTAACTTATCTATATTCATAGTTTTGCTCTATCATCTCTATCATTGTATGTCCCAACAACATATGCACTTCCTGAATCCTGGAAGTTTTAGTCGAAGGTACTCTAATCGTAACATCTGCAAGGCTAAAAATTTCACCACCTGTTTTACCAGTAAATGCAATAACTTTTATCCCCATATCTTTAGCTTGTTTGACAGCTCGAATAACATTTTCAGAGTTACCCGATGTTGATAGTGCCAAAAGTACATCATTTTTTTTACCTATTGCCCAAATTGCCCTAGCAAAAATATCCACAAATCCATAATCATTGCTAACACATGTAATATGTGAGGAATCTGTTAATGAAATTGCTGGAAATGGAGGACGATCTAATTCATACCTTCCTGTTAATTCTTCAGCTATATGCATGGCATCACAGGTAGACCCACCATTGCCACATAGCATCAATTTATTTTCAGATATAAATGCATTACGAATAATTTCGGCGGATTCAAATACTGCTTGAAGTATTTTGTCGTCTTGTAAAATTTTTTCTTTAACAGATATAGATTCTGAAAGATTTTTTTTGATAGAATCAATATTGAAACTCATCGAATTTAGTTTTCTTCAAAAGTTTGTTCAAAACCAATTTTATCAATTAGGAAAAAGTATATTTGAGATGGACTCATTCCCACTCGATAATTTTTCAAACTGATGGCTCTGTTTTGTACTGGTCCAGTAACTAAGGTTATTGAGGATGGATATTCTTTATATTTTTCAGCCAATAATTCCATTGCTTCCGCTTTGGTTTTGCGTACTTGATCTATTGTTGCAACAACCAGCCAAACTTTTGGAAAAACAGCCAAAGCTCGCCCTGCTGATAATGCTGATGACATGACTATACTGCCCGAATCAGAAATAAAACTTTCACATGTTGTCAGTCCAGCATGCGCTCTATCTAAAACATGTCCTATTCTGCAGTTTCTAAAGTCTCTCTTTTGTAAATATCTTGTTAAAAGTGGATTCCAACAATGTACATTCGTCCATCTATTAAGAGCGACCAATGCTTTTAACCTTTCAAAAAAATGAGATTCTTCCTCACAGTATTCAAAGCAGCCACCATTGGCAACAAACTTCTCTGCAAAATCAATGTCTGGAGATTCCCTCGAAGTTTCAAAAAGTGGCTTAGAATTATCAATGTTTGGAAATGGCATTGGAGTGTATTTTGCCAAGCCGTCTTTTATGTTTAATAAGATTTCTTGTCTTGCGTTGTTTTTCATAGCGACCAAATTATAAAATAAATGCCTGTCCTCATAAATGAGGACAGGCATTTTAACTATTTTGTGTATAAGTTATATAGTTTCTTCTTCAGAATCTTGTCCTACCTTAGCACCACCAGTACCATCTGGTTTTCTAGGTGGCTTCATTTCACTAGGCCTTACCCCAATCAAACGCTCTAAATCTGACTTGAAAAGAATCTCTTTTTCTAACAATTCTTTAGCGATGACTTCTAAATCGCCTTTCTTTTCTGTCAATAAAATTTTAGTACGTTCGTAGGCTTCTGCAATTATTTTTCTTACTTCTTCATCAATCATGGTACTCGTCTCGTCAGAGTATGGCTTCTTGAAGTTATAATCTCCTTTTTGGTCATTGAATGAAATGTTACCCACTCTTTCGTTCATTCCATAAAGTGTGATCATACTGTAAGCCATTTGTGTAATACGCTCTAAGTCGTTTTGTGCTCCTGTAGAAACTTTGCCGTAGATAATATCTTCAGCAACCCTTCCGCCTAGCAACATACACATTTGATCACTTAACTCATCTGAGTTGTACAAGAATCTTTCTTTAGGGATATATTGAGCATAACCCAATGCAGCGATACCACGAGGGATAATTGTTACTTTCAATAATGGATCTGCGTGTTCTAGGTACCAGCCACAAATTGCGTGACCTGCTTCGTGATAAGCAATGATTTCACGTTCTTCAGGTGAAATGATTCTGCTCTTTCTCTCCAATCCACCAATGTGTCTATCAATGGCATCTTGAAAGTCTTTATTATCAATCGCTTTTTTGCCTTTTCTCGCTGCAATCAATGCTGCTTCATTACAAACATTTGCAATATCTGCTCCAACAAAACCAGGTGTTTGCGAAGCCAATTTATTCAAATCAATGCTTTCCGCAACTTTCAATGGTTTGATGTGTACTTTGAAAATAGCCTCTCTACCATTAATATCTGGCTTGTCGATAACAATTTGTCTATCGAAACGACCTGGACGTAAAAGTGCTTGATCCAATACATCAGGACGATTGGTAGCAGCAACCATAATGATTCCTTTTTTACTACTAAATCCATCCATTTCAACCAATAATTGGTTCAGAGTATTCTCACGCTCATCGTTTCCTTGCATTACGTTTCTACCTCTGGCACGACCAATCGCATCAATTTCATCAATGAAAATGATACAAGGTGCTTTTTCTCTCGCCACTTTAAACAAATCACGCACACGCGATGCACCGACACCAACAAACATTTCAACGAAATCAGAACCCGATATACTAAAGAAAGGTACTTTCGCCTCTCCAGCCATTGCTTTTGCTAGTAGTGTTTTACCAGTTCCTGGTGTTCCAACCAATAAAGCTCCTTTTGGTATTTTACCTCCTAAGGCTGTATATTTTTGTGGATGTTTTAAGAAATCAACAATCTCTACAACTTCCTCTTTTGCTTCTTCTAATCCTGCTACATCGTTGAAAGTAACATTAACAGCAGTTTCTTTATCGAATAAAGTCGCTTTAGATTTTCCAATATTGAAAATTTGACCACCTGCACCTCCCATAGAGCCACTTACTTTCCGCATCACAAAAATCCATACTAAAAATATAACCAGTAGTGGCAATAACCAACTGAGAATACCATTTTTCCAATCTGTTCTTTCAACTGTATTAATTTCTACAGAATCTTGAAGGTTATTGGCTTTAACTTCTGTAAAAAGTTGATTTCTGAATTCTTCAATTGAAAGTATGGTAAACTCTTTTTGTAAGGCTTTGGCACTAACTTCCTCCCCTTCTTTGGGAGTAATAGAACCTTCTTTCAAAGTTACTTCTACGAAGTCTTTATTTACAATATTTACCTTTTCAACCTTACCTTCACGTAAGTAGGATTGGAAAAATTCTATTTCTGAAATTTTATCACCAGTATTTGCCATTGAAGGCAAAAAATAAGTAGCGATGAATCCCAAAAGTACAATTCCATATATCCAATAATAATTGAAATTAGGTTTTTTTTCTTCTTTATTATTTTTCTGTTGTTCTGACATTTATATTTTGTTCCTTTTTTTTCTGACTAAACAATAGGATCACCTTCTTCTGAATAAGAAGTAATTTTTGCATCTCCCCATAATTCTTCTAATTGATAAAATTCTCTTCTATCTTTTAAGAAAATATGAGCGACTACAGATCCAAAATCGACTAATACCCATTCAGCATTTTTCATACCCTCTTGACTTATAGGAAATTCACCTAACTCCGTCTTAAATTTATAAACTATGAAATCAGCTATTGATTTTACTTGGGTTGTCGAGGTGCCATGACAAATAATGAAATAATCGCAGAATGCTTCTGTCAACTCACGCATATCTAATTCAACTACTTCTTTGCCCTTTTTTTCAAGAACACAATCTCTCATCAAATCAGCTAATTCTTTTGAATTTAGTGTTCTTTGTTTTTTTTCTATTTTTGCTTCCAATATATATATTAAATTTAACTAACAAAGTTAACAATTATTGAATACTTATAACACACTTTTCTTAGGAAAGGTATATTATCACTTTAACAACGTCGATTCTACCAATATCGTTCTTAGAAATATCTTAAAAAATCACAAAAACATAGATGGAGTTGTCGTTTCTGCCGATCACCAGACAAATGGTAAAGGACAGCGGGGCAACTCTTGGAAAGATGAACCTGGAATGAATATCGCCATGAGCATCTTTTTCAATTGTAACTTTCTACATATTAATGAACAATTTTATTTAAGCAAAGCTATTTCACTTGGCGTTATAGATTGTTTAAACGATATATTTAATAAATCGTTCAAAATTAAATGGCCGAACGATATTTATTTAGATTCCAAAAAACTTGGAGGGATACTTATTGAAAATACGAGCCTCAAAAATAAACTAAATGAATCCATTGTTGGAATTGGATTAAATGTCAATCAAACAACTTTCGATGCAAGCCTACCTAATCCTACCTCCTTAAAAAACATCCTCCACAAATCACTTGATCAACCCCAGCTTTTAAAGCAAATGTGGTTTTACTTAGAAAAAAGATATTTACACCTGAAAAATGGCAATTGGAACCTTATAAACAAAGATTACCTTGACAATCTTTATTTATACAATAAAAATGCACAATTTAAAATCAAAGACCAGATTGTTGAAGGACTTATTACTGGTGTCAATGCCAATGGACACCTTCAAGTCAAAATCGAAAATACAGTTAAATCTTTTGACTTAAAAGAGATTTCATTTATTCACAATTTTTAATTTCAAAAATATTTTCTGAGCATTTATTTGGATAATTTCATTTTTTTCCATACTAGGTGCCTTCTTCCTATAGACAGCAGGCGAGTAAATTTTTAAGCCCAAATTTCACCAATT